>JAFSSU010000278.1 GCA_017450845.1 Treponema sp. | reverse complement strand
TGGCAGGAATAGAGGCCGCGCAGCAGAAGCAGGCGATTTATGCCCTCTTCTCGGACCAGAACATCAAGGTCAAGGGCGGCAAAATTCAGGTGCCCGATGTCCAGGAACTGGAGAAGCAGGCCGCTTTCTACCGCAATTCCATGAGCCGCAGGGCTGCCAAGCAGCAGTAGGCTTCCGCATACATGGAGAAATATGGAGGGAAAATGAAAGGGTTCGTTTTTGCCTTTTGCTTTCTTTTTCTCATGACCGTCTCTTTCCCGCCCGCGGCGCAGAATGCCTTGTCGGCTTCCGTCGAGGAGGATGACAACTCCGTGACGGGGACTGTCTCCGGAAAGTCCGGCTCTGCGTCCGTCACGATTTCCGGCCCCACCAAGGGCGACATAGCTACGAGGGAAAAAAACGGCGGCGTGAACCCCGCCACCGGCAGGTCCACGGCCTCCGTGGAGCCTCCTCCCAGCTCGTTCGGCAATGTCTCGATAGGGATGGACATAGAGAGCGTCAAGAAAGCCCTGCTTGCCGACAGGCGGTTCGGTTACCGGGGGGAGCGTGATGTCTCCCTGCTGGCCGGCGAGAACAACAAGCTGATCGAGACGGATGCGGCCCGCTACTCTCCCTATCCCTACCTGGACAGGTGCTGGTTCCAGTTCGTTGATGACAAGCTCTACGTGATGAGCATCAACCTGAATCAGGAGAAGCTGGATCACTATTCCGTGTTCAGCAGCCTCTGCGAGAAATATGGCGCGCCGACGACCTTGAACCCGGAGAAAGCCGAGTGGGTCTCCGATAGCATGATTGTCGATCTGGAGCGTCCCCTCTGCCTCAAGTACACCGACAAGGCCGTTTTCGACAGGATTCAGGCGGAGTCCGGCGTGGAGGAGACCGTCGCGGAGCAGAACCGCGAGCAGTTCCTTCAGGGAATCTAGTTTCTGTATGCATCGGCCTTCATTTTCTCACCGCAGGCTGCTTCAGGTCTGCCTGCTTGCCGTTTTTTTCCTGTTGCTTCCTTCGTGCATCTCATGTGACAGCCGTAAGTACAAGCTCCCGGTCAGGGACTTGTGCGTCTCGAAGGCGGACGGGGGGCAGGTGACCGTCAGCGCGGAGCTTGCCATAAAGGCGGAGGAGCGTAACTGGGGCTTCATGGAGCGCAAGGAGATACCCGACGGGACTGGCATGCTCTTTGTCTTTGAGAGGGATCAGGTCCTGAGCTTCTGGATGAAGAATACGCCGCATCCGCTTTCGATTGCCTACATAGACTCCAAGGGGGTCATCTCCGACATACTGGACATGACTCCTTACAGCCTGGAGAGCATACAAAGCAGCCGTTCGGTCCGCTATGCGCTGGAGGTGCCCCAGGGCTTCTTCAAGGAAGCGGGGGTTGCCGTCGGTGACACTGTTGCCTGCGCGGACGGGCAGCCTCTTAAAGAAATCAAAAAGTGATTTTTCTCTATGCCGTTCTATGCCCTTGCATAAAAACAAGTAATTTTTTACAATGTGGCAGATATGAACGGTGAGTTGATAGAACAGTTTGTTGACAAAGAGACCCTTAAGGCAATGGATTCCCTTTTGAGCACTGCCGATACGGCTGTTGCCAGCGAGGCAGGTGTCAAGCTTTCTGCCAGCTTTGACGGCGGTGCCGGATCTTTTGGTCTGATAGCCCGCGGGGAAGGCGAGGAGAAACTGGTCAGCAGTTTCCACAACAACCTTGTTCTTTTGATTGAGAAAACTTGGGTGGAGAAATCCGATGTGGCACTCAAGGCCCAGGTCCTCTACCGGCTTGAGGAATTCACCAAGTTCATGGCTGGCAGGGGCTATTCCAAGGCATATCCCTTCTTTTTCAATATAGTCGATGATGTCGTGTACCTGATGTTCGGCGCGCAAACCAAGAGCAAGTCCTTCGATGAGTATGCGATGCGGATTGACCCGGACTTCGGCGTGTTCTGGTGGTACGTCGAATCCCTTCCCAGGGATGCCGAGTGGGATGACGGCAAGAAGAGGCTCGCCATTCTTCTGGGCATGTATTATCTGGCAAATTTCTAAGGCGGTCGTATATGGACATAGATGCAGTATGCCGGAGACTCCGTGCAGGGGCTGACAAGCTGGCCATGCATACGGCCTCTCAGAAGAATCATGCCCTTGAGTGTGTCAAGGATGCCCTCCTGAAGAGCCGTGACCTGATTCTTTCTGCCAACGCCAAGGACGTGGAGGCTTCCCGGGAAGCCGGTGTCTCGGAGGCGCTGGTCGAGCGGCTCGCGCTGGATGCCAGGAAGTTCACTTCGATTTTGCAGGCCCTTGATGTCGTCATAGGCCAGAACGACCCGATAGGTGAGGAGATAGCAGGCTGGAAGGCTCCCAAGGGGATGCAGATCCGGCAGGTCAGGGTTCCGCTCGGTGTCGTCGGGATAATCTACGAGTCCCGCCCCAACGTCACTGTCGATGCTTTCGCGCTCGCATACAAGAGCGGCAACGCCATCCTTCTTCGCGGCTCTTCCTCCGCGCTCAATTCCAACAAGGCGATTGTCTCCGCCATAGCCCACGGCCTCTCTCAGGCGGGCAGCGACGGTGTCCGCGATGCAATATGCCTCTGCGAGGACGGGAGCCATGATGACGTGGAGCAGATGCTCGGTGCGGTCGGCAAGATAGACGTGCTGCTGCCCCGGGGCTCCTCACGCCTCATAAATGCGGTCGTGGAGAAAGCCCGCGTTCCCGTCATACAGACAGGGGCGGGAGTCTGCCACCTCTACGTCGATGATGAGGCCGACATCAGCATGGCGGTCAACCTGACCCGTAACTCCAAGATGCAGCGGCCGGGGGCGTGCAACGCCATAGAGACGCTGCTCGTCAACAAGCGGATTGCCGGGGAGTTCCTGCCCGCGCTCGCGAGGGCCCTTGAGGGGAAGGTGCGCCTTCTGGCCGATGAGATTTCTTATCCGCTTCTCCTTGAGACCCTGCGTAAGGGGGGCATACTGGACCAGAACGGTGAGTGCCTGGACCGGGCAAGCAAGGACGACTTCGGCTTTGAATTCCTGGACTTCACGCTCGCGGTCAAATGCGTCGGGTCGGTCGAGGAGGCCGTTGAGTTCATCAATGCCCACAATACCAAACATTCCGAGTGCATCGTGACGAACAACCGCTGGAACGCGCGTTACTTCCAGTCACGCGTGGATGCCGCCTGTGTCTACGTAAATGCGAGCACCCGCTTTACGGACGGCGGTGAATTCGGCTTCGGCGCGGAGCTGGGCATAAGCACCCAGAAGCTGCATGCCCGCGGACCGATGGGCATAACCGCCCTGACGACGACAAAGTTCCTGATTGACGGTGACGGGCAGGTAAGGTAGCGGCCGCGCGGGAAGGAAGCCTCCCCCTCTTAGTTTTTTACAGTTTTTCCCCGAAGTAGATTCCTGCCCATTCCCAGCGTCCATGGACCGACGGGTCTGAAGGGAAGTTCACCTTGCGGAAGTAGAGGTACCAGACGTTGACGTAGCGGGCGCTCCATCCCCAGGTCCTGAAGTAGGCCTCGGTCGGGGTGGAGCTGGAGTCCAGTTCGGCCGAGCAGTGTATCTTGTTCCCCCTCATGTATGAGTGCATGGAAAAGGAGTTCTGGGCGTTCTCGTCGCTCTCGTCCTGCCTCCATGACATGGCGAAGAAGTTGACCTTGGACCTGTACTTGTCCAGGGCCCTCCAGTCATACTTGTTTATCGCGGCCGTCACGGCAGCTTTCAGCTCCGCGAGGCTTGCGAAGGTCCAGTCCTTGGACGAGTTGCTGAAGTCTATGAGCTGCTTCGCGCTCGCGTAGGCGTTGGGCCGTCCCTGGATCTGTATGCTCTGCGCGTCCGCCCTGTTCAGGAAGAGGGCGAATGTCTTTAGGGCCTGGTCCCACTCGCCCTCGTTCTCGTACTCCAGCGCGAGCCGGTAGTAAATCTCGGTGATGTTGACGTTGTTGGGGAACTGTGAGATCAGCTGGTTGAAGTAGGTTATGCGGTTCTCGCTCGTATCGCTGATGCGGATGAGGTTCTGCAGGCAGAGGAAGTGGACGGACTGGCCCTGCACCATGAGGTCGGGGTAGTTCCTGATTATCCTTTCCAGGTAGTAGCGGGCGACGGGGCGGGCGTCGTTTTCCAGGTAGGCGTTGGCCGTCATGAGGAGCCAGTAGGCGTTGTACTTGTCGTCGGGGTTCTTCTCCACCCAGTCGGTCAGGAAGATGACCAGCGTCCTGTAGTCTTTTGCTGCCATCATCGCCTGGGCTATCTGCTTGATCAGCGCGTAGCGGCTGTCCTCCCCGAAATCCCCCTCGGTCAGGAGTTTTTCCAGCTCCGCCTGGGTCTTCTGCGCCTGCTTTATGGACCTGGCCTGCTTGCTTTCCTCCGTCCGGCAGCCCCCGATCAGCAGGAGCATCGCGGGGAGAACCGCCCAAAATTTGACTGTAACCTTTATCCCCTTTCGCATATTTTAATTATTGTAATAAAGCGCGGGGATATTGGCAATAAGTTTTTGTTGTTATATAATGCCGCCAAGAAAAATGTAAGGGGATGTTGTCTGTAAAATGGCTGCTGACGGCAGGAAGAAGCGTGGCTTTATAAAGTTGCCCCAGACTAAATATCGCAAGGAGGAGAACGTCTTGCTCGCAGTGGGCCTCGTGCTCGTGCTCACCGGGCTGTTCGTCTTCGTTGGCAAGCATGAGGCCTCCGTCAGGCTCTTCGCCTTCCGCCCCCTCATCTGCCTTGCTTTTGGCATCCTGCTTCTTTTCACGTCCCTCGCATTCACGGGCAGCAGCCTGTCGCTTTTCTTCGGCCTGTTCTTCCTCCAGATGGGGGCGGTACTCCTTATCATGGACTCAGGCATTCTGCCTTGCGGATTTTCGCAAATGTGGCCGACAATAATGATAGCCGCGGCGTTCTCGCTTTTTCCTGCCGGACTCTACAAGGCAAGGCGGGTGCGGACGGTGTACTTGTTCCCGGCCATCATGATGTTGCTGCTGGGAATCATATTCCTGCTGTTCTCGCTCCATGTGTTCCCCGTTTCGTTCAGGGAGTTCGTGGCGCGTTGCTGGCCCCTCCTCATCATGCTGTCGGGCGGGGGGCTTGTGGTCATTTTCTTTGTCCAGCAGCTGAACGCGAAGGATTTTCCGTATATGGAAGACGATTCGCTCGTAGATGGAGATGAAAAGTAGGTGAATAGGAAACTTGCCGCGAACGGATTCGCAAAGGCAGTCTCTTTCCTCTGTGTGCTCTTGCTGCCTCTCTGTGCTCTCAGCGCGGCGAAGAGGGCAGAGGAGGCCAAGGGGACGAGCATACCGCTCCCTGCCGGTGCCAGACCAAAGGCACGCTCCCTCTTTTCCGACATAAAGCCCCGTATAATCGATCTGATTGAGGACGGATCCCCCCGCTCGCTTGAGGTGGCCGCCAGGCTCCTGCACCGCAGCGACGTGTCGAGCTATACCGAAAGCGAGAAGACCCTGCTGCAGGTCTGTGCCCTCATGATGGAATTCTGCTGGCCTTCTTACAAGGCCAATTGGAGCTGTCCCGACATCAAGGGATCCAACTACTATACCAACGTCATTTTCAGCGTCAGGAACGGCATGTACGAGGCTCCGTCGATTGACGAGACCATCGCGAACCTGTTGCCCTGTCTCTGCCTTTTCTCCGCGCCGAAGGATAGCGGATGCTATGCGTCCGCCGCCGCCGCCCTTAGCAAGGTGCTTGAGCAGAAGGGCAGCTCCGTCGCCGCGAATTACATGATGGGGGTTCTCCTGAGCCGGCAGGGCAAGAACGCCAAGGCGCTGCCTTACCTGAGGCGGGCCCTGGACAAGGATTCTGCCAACAAGGACGTCCTGACCATGCAGATGACGGCCTGCATCGCGCTCGGAAGGTATGACGAGGCCCTGGCGACCGGGGAAAAGCTGCTCGCCGCCGACCCGCAGTGCCTGCCCGCGCTGGAGCTGTGCTGCGATGCATATTATGCGAAGGGCGAGATGGTGCGGGCGGGGGACCTTGCCGCCCAGATACTGATGCTTGACAGCAGGAACGGCAAGTACCTCCTCGTCAGGGCGGAGACTGCGATGGACGGCGGCGATTATGTGAAGGCCTCCACCCTGCTGGACGCATATTCGCGCGGGGGTAAGCTGGACAAAAGCTACTACCTGCTCCGTTCCCGCCTGCAGAGCGAGTGGAACAAGAGCCAAGCTTCGGCGGCGGAGACCCTGGGCCAGGCCCTTCTCAAGTACCCGGACGACACGGATCTTATGCTCGCCGCCGCCAGGGTCGCATCCGCCGGTGACATGAAGCTTGCGGGAAAGTCCGCGCTGGAGTTCGCGCGTGCGGTGCTCAAGAAGGATAAGAACAACAAGGAAGCCCTGAAGGTATGCATCGCGGAGCTCGCCAAGGCGGGCAGCTATGAGGAGGCTTATGCCCTCTCGAGCGGCTTCAAGGGCGATGCTTCTGTCCTGCATGACCACATAGAGATTTGCCTGGGCCTCGGCAAGAACGATGAGGCGAGGGAGCTCGCGCTTTCCTCCTACAACAAGAACCGCTCGGATAGCGAGGCACAGAAGTCATACATCAAGGTTCTCGTCGCCACTGGGCGCACGGCGGAGGCCGAGGGAATGATAGCCTCCCTGTTGGACGGGGCTGATTCTTCCATGAAGAGCTTCCTTTATTACGAGAAAAGCTTCCTGGGGGCGGATGATAAGGATGCCGTGGCCTGCCTCCGTTCCAGCCTGACCCAGAACCCGCGCAATACGGATGCCCTGACCCGCTTGTACGAGATTTACTATGACAAGCAGGACTGGAAGCGGGCGCAGTACTACCTGAAGCAGGTCGTTGCCCTGAACCCGACCAACAAGAAGGCCCTGGCGTTGAGCCAGAAGCTTGAGAAGATAATCAACAACTAGCTCTCTGAATCTGACGGGCTTGTCCTGCCGAGCTGGGTGAAGTCGCTCACGGCGGCGGAGAAAGCTATGCCGCTCCCAGGCTCTGACAGGCAGGGCAGGTCCTGGATTGCTGACAGCACGGCCGCCCGTTTTTCCTGTGGAACGACAATCATAAGCATCTCTTTCTCGGGGACGATGTGCACCCCGAAGAATTTCGCGTCGTCCTCCCGGGCGGTTCCCCGGGCGTTTATGACCGTTCCGCCGCCCGCGCCCGCTTTCCGTGCCGCGGCCATCGCGTCATCGGCGTAGCCCTTGTTCAGCACGACCGTGATGAGGCTGAGAGTGCCCTGTCCTGCCGCTTCCTGTGCGTGTTCCATATTGTCTCCTCCTGTTCTTTCCGTTCCGAACGCCACTCCGCTTTTGGCCATGCCGTCCGCATCCAGCGCGAGGATGTGGCCGAACGCCTTCCTCTCTTTCCGGCAGGATGCCACGACCGAGCCGAAGATAGGCCGGTAGTCCTTTTCCGTAGCGAGTATGATGACAATGTCCCTCGTGCTGTCACCGAAGCCGAGGGCTGACAGCAGGGAATTGGGGCTTATGCCCCGTCCCATGGCGACCGTCCCGCCGAAACTGCCGGCCTGCACTGCCGCCGAGGAAACAAGCTCCGACTTGCCGTGAGGCACGTTGACCAAAATAAGCTTGAAGCTTCCCATTTACTTGCCGCCCTCCTTTTTGACTTTTGATTTCATTTCGCTCTTTATCCTGAACACGATTCCCAGGACCTGTATTGCGATGAGCGGGGTCATCGCGACGAGCGCTATTATGCCGAACGCAGCCTGCGCCCCTCCGTGCCCCCCGGATGCCGTTGCCGCCCCGATTGCGAATGACAGGATGAAGGTGCTGGTCATGGGACCGGAGGCGACTCCGCCCGAGTCGAACGCGATGCCGACGAACATCGGCGGGCAGACGAGCGAGAGCAGGAGCGCGATGGCGTAGCCCGGCAGCAGGATACACCAGAGGCTGAACGAGTAGATGATGCGGAGCATGCAAAGGCCAATTGACAGGGCAACCCCGCATGACAGGGCTGTCAGCATCAGGCGGCGCTTTATCATGCCTCCCGAGACCTGCTCCACCTGCTCGGTCAGCACCCATACCGCAGGCTCCGCGCAGACGACGACCGCGCCGAATACCATGCCGACCGCCGTCAGAAGGAGGGCGTAGCCGGGGCCGCCATCAGCGGCATATCCGCCCAGGGTAAGCCCGAGCTTTTCGCCGGCCGGCATGAAGCCCCACTTCGTCCCGACAAGGAAAATCACCAGCCCGACGAAGCTGTAGGCAAGTCCCTTGAGCATCCTGCGGACCTGTGCGGGGGGCATGCGGAGCAGGAAGAGCTGGAAGGCCGCGCAAAGGAGGATCAGCGGTAGGAGAGCGAGGCAGACTTCCTTGGTCACCTCCGGAAGATACTCCAGGAAGGCATGGATGCTGAGCGAGCTGTCCACGGCAGCCTGCTCGGATTCCTCCGCCACGGCCCCCGCCTGGTAGGATGGAGAGCGGGACAGCATCATGCCGTAGACGCAGACGGCTGCAATCGGGCCGATGGAGGCAAGTCCCGTCAGGCCGAATGACTCGTCGCCCTGGCTGCCTCCTTTTCCGTTCCCGCTGCGGCCCTTGGAGCGGACGGAGGCCACGCCTATGCCGATTGCCATGATGAAGGGGACCGTCATGGGGCCGGTCGTCGCCCCTCCGGCGTCGAACGCGACTCCTTGGAATTCTGCGGGCGAGCAGAAGACGAGGGCGAAGAGGGCAACATAGCAGATTATGAGGATGAGATTGAGCCTGATGGAAAGAATCGTGCGCAGGAGCCCCAGCAGCATGAACATGCCGACTCCGACGGCAATCATGATGACGAGCGGCCACTTGCTGACGGCAGGGGACACTCCCCGGATCTGGTCGGCCAGAACCTGAACGTCCGGCTCCGCGATCGTGACGAGGAGGCCGATGACGAAGGAGACCGAGAGGAGCAGGGGCAGGCTCCGCTTGGCCGTCAGGGCGGCGCCGCTGCGCTCGCCGATCGGGGTGATTCCCAGATCCACGCCCGCCAGAAGCAGGGTAAGCCCCGCTATGACCATCAGCCCGCTCTGTATGAAGCGGACGGTCAGCCCCGTGCCGAGCGGTGCGAATGTCAGGGAAATCAGGGTCACGATTGCGACAATCGGCAGGACGGAAGCCGCCGTCTCCTTGAATTTAAGAAAAAGGTTCACACGGTCATTCTAGCACAAAGGGGGAGGGGAGGGCAACAGGGCCTCAGCATGAAAGGGGTTTACAGCTAGAATTCAATGATGTAGAATTTCCTTATGGTGGAAGGGAATATATTCGAAGAGCTTCCAGTCCGTGTTCCCCCCGCTCCACCTGCTCCACGTGTACAGCGAAACCCTCGTCAAGGGGCACGGGCGGATTGAGAAGCGGATTTACACCCTGGACACTGACATCGGGTGGTTTGCCGACAGGAAGCAGCGGAAGGGGCTGGCCGCGTTCAGGAAATGCGAGAGCCACGTGACGAGGACGAAAAGCGGGAAGGAGAGCGTCGAGACGAGGTATTTCATAACGACCCTCACTGACGTGGAGGAGTTCGCCCGGGCGGTCAGAAGCCACTGGGCGATTGAGAACAACCTGCACTGGAGTCTGGATGTCCTGTTCCATGACGACGACTGCCCGGTGCTTGACCGTAACACGGCGGAAAACCTTGCTATTGCTATAAGCGGTTCTCTAAATAACTCATATACATCATCCAAAACGCTTTAGCTTTATCCCGATATACACCCCCCCCGGTTATTGTGTTTGCGGGAATACCAAGGTTTGTCAGGGTTAAAAACATTGGCATTTTCCCATATACAAATTAAGCTTATACCTAATGTTTCTATTATAGAGAATCCCTTCATTACAAAATAGAAATCAAACAACTTTCTGATATATTTGTCAGCTAGGGAAATTGCCCTGCTACCTTTTTCTTGTAGCAAAGAATCCCAGGAATCATCTATAAGCATAGGAGAAGTCCTGCCATTATCAAGAACGGAATAATAGATGCTGCAAATGTTGTCTCTGGCATATTCCCATAGCTCGGCTGTCTTGGAAATTGTAAAACACCATATGTAAGGAAAAGAATTATTCTGTTCCACTGCTGTCCAAGATAAATGGACAGCAGTGAATCAACTCCAAAAGCTTCCATGTGTGAGCTTGTGCCTGAGAAAGAACCTTTTCCAGTACGGAGCTTATGCCCCATTCGACCACATCGGCCAGACCGGGAATTTCTGGCATTCCCACCCTACGCCATCATCGCGGCGTACTTGTCGCGCTCGCCCTGCGCTATGCCCAGTGCGTCCATCGCCTGAGCCTTGGTCATGTCAGTATTCGCAAGCAGGTTGCGGAGGCTCATGACGATGCCCTGGCTTATTCCTTGGTCAATGCCTATATCTATGCCCCTCTGCTCCACCGTCTTGTCATGGCGGCGCAAAATTTCTTCCTCATCGTACAAGGTAAACATAATGTCCTTCACCTCCTTCTCCCTGCTCTTCATGTACTCCGCCAGAATGTCCGTCGTCCGGCAGATCCTCACTATCTCCTCCACGGCCTTCCGCGTTCTGCCGTGGAGCGCGATTCGTTCCTTGCACACCCTCGTAAAGGCAATATACTGGCTCAGGATGTCGCCCTTCCTGCCGTCCCGCAGGATGCGCACAGTCGCGTCCACCATCGGCTTCTGCCCGGCGAAGAACTCCGTGTCCAAGCGCAGGGAATCCGGCACGTCCTTCTTGTCGCCGATGTACACGACGTACAGCTCCGGGCAGGGAAGCCCTATCTTCTTGGACGCGTACAGGTCTACGTCCCGTTCCGTGAAGTAGTCGTTGTAGGTCTTCATCAGGTACATCAGGGCGCGGACAACGATGTTGGGCGACCAAGTGCTCTGCGCCTCCACGAGTACGACCAGCCTGTTCCTGACCATGAAGCCAAGGTCGTTGTACAGGCCGTCCGTGATGACGTTCTGGAGCGTCACTATCGTGATGTCGTCCTCTTCGGTCTTCGCATCCTCCGGGTGCAGAGACTGGTATAACGGCATCCCTAAAAACTCGCCATTGGCGATTTTTTAGGGATTGCTGACGAGTCGTAAGTCGCTATAATAGCGCGATTTACGACATCGCATTTTCAGAGTTACCTCGAAAAACCGAGGTTTTTCGAGGTTCCCATAACTGTATGAGATAGCATTTCTGTCCGAACAGGTCTGTAAAAACGCTGTCCTTCACCGTCCGCTTGAGCGTCTTGCTGGCAGTTTTTTCCTCCAATAGGGCTACCTCCTGCTTGGAATTATACTATATTATGGAAGAAAAAGGAAAGGCTTCTTGGGGCAGGGGAGCAAGATTCCTTGTCCTGACACAGAGGCTTGAAAGGCTTATGGCCATAACCGCGTTCTGCCAGTCTGCATAGTCTCCGGTAACGAGATTATGCGGAATGCCGCTTCTTGTCAAGTTTTTTTAAGGAAATGCAAAGAATGTTTACGTAAAAAGGCCGCATCCCCGGCTTTCTGGCATCGCTGGATGGAACAACTTGCTGACATTCAGGTCTGTTCCTCTCCGCAAGCCTGAGACAGCCTGTCTGAATCTTTGCCATACGTTGCAAGAAGAAGCAAATCTTACAGCAAAAAGTTTTCAGACAAGCGGGGAAAATCCTGTAGCAGGTCTGTTTTTAACTTGTAACTAGGCTAGTTTCAGCTTGTAACAGGGCTTGTCTTGAGATTCTTGCGGTCTATGCGGCAGGACGGCAGGAGGCTTGGGAAAAAACTGCTTCTGTCATCCTGCACACCCAAGTATACCACAAAAAACAGAAAAAGTCATGTAGTCGTGCGCCCGCGTCACCGGCTACAACGCAGAGCGGATGACCGTCCGCGTGGAGCGGGAGTATATTGCGGAGAAAGGGTAAGATATCACTCCATACTTCGCAGACTAAAAAACAGCCTAAAGCATGAAAAATGGTTTCAACTATTTGGAAACTATTCTCTCCTTTTTAAAATTTGTCCAACTCCAATTATATGATTTCCTTCATACAGCTTGAAACGTTTACCTACTGATAATTTATCCTTTACTTTTTGAAAAGACAAAAATAAAACTCTTATATCATATAATTCTCTTTCAAAATGATAGTTCTTAATATAATCTCCTATTACGACCCCACAGCAATATCCCATTGTTTCACCTTCTAATCTAAAAACAGGTCTATACGTATATTCAAAATCCTTAATCATAGGTAAATGCAGTCTTCCTCCGTTTTCTTTTGATAAAAAACGCAAGGAAACTAAAATGTCGTAGCTATACATAATCTTTGTTTCCTCATGGAAGTATTATTGCCGGTGATAATAATGGCAAATTTTCGGGAGGAACAATCACTGCGGACGGAGCGTCAATAATTGTATCTACAGAAAAAAAAGAGCCTTTTGGAGCTGATGTCGCTACTACAGCTATATAGGGATCATTAACAGCAATCATTGAGTTTGCATCTTCCAGAAATTTATATGCATCATTAATATTTGTTTGAAACAATTTCCCATATTCATAAGTACTATTATCACCCATCTTAAATTTCCCATAAGAGTCTTTAATAGAGTTCAATTCTTTTTCATCAACGGCTCTATATAATGTAATTAAAGGGTTATTTCCTGTATCTGCTTCTGAATTAATTTTTGTTTGGATATCAGAACTATCCATATCCTTTGTAAATTGATAAATATCATACAAAGTCCAGATACCAGCTATAATATCCCCTATGGGGAATGGTCCATCTATTGCACAGAGTCCAAGTTTTGCAGCAGTCTTCGCAGCTGTTTTTGCGACGCCTTTTTCTACAGGTTTTAAAACCAACGTCCCTGTAACTTGTTTCCCGTCCGGGTCAACGTACCTGACCGGGTTGTTGCCCGCATAGTGGTACAAATGGCAGTTTGTCGTGTTAAACAAACCTATTTCAAAGAGCGATGCGCCATTATGCACCTCCCGGGGCATCTTGTCAAGCGAAAAACGCGGAATTCCCTAACGCGGGAGCGGAATCCTGCCGAAAATAATGCCCCCTCAAAAAAACGCCCGACCCCC
>JAFSSU010000277.1 GCA_017450845.1 Treponema sp. | reverse complement strand
GGCTACAGGCTCGGCAGGACGGAATCCCCTTCCGGTATGTCCCCTGCTGTGGGTTTGCACCGGTCCCTCGTCCTGGATGCCTTTCCCGGGGAGGACATTGAAGGGATTTTTACCTGCGGCCTGTATCTGGGCGGGGTATACCAGGGTGAGATTTCCGCATCCTACCGCGTGGACAGGCTGCCGCCCCGTCCGCCTGAAATCAGGCCCGCGGAGCTGACAGGCCGCGACTTTTCCGACGGGAGAGAAGTCAGCGTGATAGGGGAGCCGGGCACAAGGATTTTCTGTTTTTACTCTTCTTGCTCTGCGGATGGCGGCTACGAGCTTCTTGACGGGAACAGCCTGTTCCTCCCGGCATCCGGGGATGCCTCCGTGACATATCGTGTATCCGCATACGCAATGGATGCGGCGGGAAATGCCGGCGAAAAGCAGGAGACCACGGTGACCGTTGACGGCAGGAACGTATACGTGAAGGTCCCTGATTCCGCCCGGCCGTCAGCGGCGGATACGGACACGGGGAACGGCAGCTCGGAGGCTCCTTTCGCGAGCTTCGAGCGGGCGGTACGGGCCGTGAATTCGAACGAAGGGCTTACCGTGCACATAGAGGGGAATGTCATCGTCCGCTCGGACATCGTGCTGACAAAAGGATGTGTCGTGGAGGCGGGACGGGGCAGCCTGACATTCGCGGGCGATTCTTCCCTTTCCGTGGAGGGGGCGGATGTCGCGTTCAAAGATTGTACGATCCTCACCGGCAGCACTGATGACAGGGAGAACAGTTCTTTCATCAGTGTCAGGAATTCCCGCGTCTCATTCGACGGCTGTGATGTCTCGGCAAACTTCGTGCGGGAGGGTAAGCTTGTCTCCTTGAGCTATTCCGCGCTTACGGCAAGAGATTCATCTTTCTCCGCCACCGCCTCCTCGTATGCTTCCCTTGTTGATTCCCATTCGTCACGTGTGGAGATTGCTTCCTCCACATGCGCGCTCTCGGCATATACCACGGTCGCTTTCTGCGTGATCGGATGCGACCTGCGAATGAGGAATTCTGTCGTGGGCGTGTCTTGCTACGCGGGGCGGATAGCGGAGATTTCCGGGGGCAGCTTCATCATGGACGGGAATATCATGACCGGGGCTATCAGGGCGGAGGGGAAAATGTGGAGACTCCCAGCTGTGCGTGTCTCGGGCGGGGCGAAGGAACTGTCCTCCGCCTCCAACAAAATACGGGGGTTCGTAAAGTGGTAAAGACATTCCTTGTGGGATTGGACGAGGCGGGCAGGGGGCCACTGGCGGGGCCAGTCACGGCAGGATGCGTCCTGCTTCCTGATGACTTCCCGGTGGAAATCCTGAACGACAGCAAGAAGCTCTCGGAGAAAAAGCGTGAGGCTGCCGAAAAGCTCATAAAAGAAAAAGCCTGCTGGGGCTTTGCCCGAGTGGAGCATGATGAGATAGACAGGATAAACATTCTTCAGGCAAGCCTGAAGGCGATGTCCCTTGCTTACGGTGACATGATGTCCAAGCTTCCCTCATGGCTTGAATCGCGCGGTGAGAACATCGCGGATGTCCAGACGGAGGCTGTCGCGGACGGACTGTATGTCCCGGACATTTCCTGCCCTGTCCGGGCTGAGGCAAAGGCTGACGGGAACTACCCCCAGGTCATGGCGGCCAGCATAATCGCCAAGGTGGGCAGGGACAGGATTATGAAGGAATACGATGCCTTGTACCCGGGCTACGGGTATGCGGGACACAAGGGCTACCCGACCAAGGCTCACCGGGAGGCCTGCCGGACGCTCGGTCCTTCCCCCATACAGAGACTCTCCTTCTCGTACTAGTCAGACACGTCTATGTCAGGGACAACCTGTATCTCATAACCGGGGAACATTGACCGGAGACGCTCGCAGATGGTCTTTACCGCATCCGCGTATGACCGGACATCAAAGCTTAGGACCGCATCAAAGCGGATTGTCTTTTTCTCCGTGTCGGCGTAGAATCCGTGCATCTGCAGGACCCAGTCGTAGGACATGACGATTTCCTGAACCTGGTTTCGGATGCGGGCAGACTCATCGTCGCCCGTATTGTAGGAATATACCCCGACCCCGGTCATGACGACACCGGTCGCCTTGTATACCTTGGCCTCTATCCTGCGGGTCAGCAGGTCCACCTGGTCCACGGTCATCGTATCGGGCAACTCCAGGTGTACGGAGGCATAGTTCTTGTCCGGCCCGTAGTTGTGTATGATAAGGTCGTATGCTCCCCGCACCTCCGGCTCCTCCGCAACCAGTTGCCTGACCTTCTTGCTCAGGTCCGAGTCAGCCCTCTTGCCCAGGATATCATCCAGAGTGTCCTTCACCATCTCGATTCCTGCCTTAATGATGAAAGCGGAGATAAGGATGCCGACAAAGGGTTCCAGCGATATATGCCAGATGATGTAAATGATGGCGGAGGCAAGCACCGAGGCTGACAGAAGCGCGTCGAACGCCGCATCCGCACCGGATGCGACCAAGGCGCTGGAGCCTACCTTCTTGCCCTGCCGTTTGACAAAGCTGCCCAAGAGAATCTTGGCGACGATTGCGACCGAGATGATGATCAGCGATGCCTTTGAATAGTCAGGCAGCTCGGGGCTTATGATTTTCTTGCAGGACTCGGTCAAGGAGATGAATCCCGCGTACAATATGATCGCGGAGACCAGCAGGGAGCTTATATACTCAATCCTGCCGTGGCCGAGAGGGTGCTTTTTGTCCGGCATCCTTCCCGCGAGCTTGGTTCCGATTATAGTGACGACCGATGACAGCGCGTCCGACAGGTTGTTCACCGCGTCCAGCGTTATCGCGATGGAATTGGAGAGTAACCCCACTACAGCCTTGAATGCCGACAGCAGTACGTTGACGATGATACCGATGATGCTCGTCCCGATGATTGTTTTCTCGCGGTTTGTGTTCATTGTTCCTGTTCCTCCAGAAATGTTCTTACTTCGTCAAGGCGGGCTGCGGCAACCCGCCGTCCCTCATCGTATACACGCTGAAGCTCACCCGTATCCTTTTCCGTGCGGCTGATGCCGAGGGACCGTTCCGGGCAGATGACGAGAAGCTCTCCCCGGTCTGCTTTTGCAAAGACATCCGCGACCTCCTCGTTGTAGACTTCCGGGCGGCGGCGCATCGCATTCACGGCCTCGGGGTATTTTGCCAGGGCAAGCTTCATGAGCCACATAAGGGACGAGGCTTCCTTGCGGAAGTCGCGTGGCTGCGTCAGTATTACGACGTTCCGGTTGTATCCCAATCCCTCAAAGAATCGCAGGGGGACGGAATCCGTCATGCCTCCGTCCAGGAGTGAGTATCCGTCAATCTTTACGATGCCGCTTGCGAGGGGCATGGACGCGCTCGCCCGCATCCAGGTCAGCTCGTCCTTGTCGCAGCTCTCAAGCTTCTTGTAGACGGGCTTTCCCGTGTTGCAGTCGGAGGCGACGCAGTAGAATTCCATCGGGTTAGCCCGGTAGCTTTCGTAGTCAAAGGGATCGAGCTTGTTGGGAATCTCATCATAACAGAAAGACGCTCCGTAGAGGTCTCCGGTCAGGATAAGGGAGCGGACGGAGCAATAGCGCCAGTCGTGCGAGAACCGCTTGTTGTAGCGGATGGCCCTTCCTGCCTGCCGCGACTTGAAGTTGCAGCCGAAGGTCGCGCCGGCCGAGACTCCGACAGCCCCGTCAAAGCTGATTCCCTTCTCAAGGAATACGTCCAGTATCCCGGAAGTGAACATTCCCCGCATGGCCCCGCCCTCAAGGATGAGTCCCCTTTTTATCTGCCTGTCGCTCTTGTTGTCCTGCATGTGCTTTTTACTAAGGATGAGTCCTGAACCATACCGCCGTATCGCGGCATGGCTCAGGATTTAATAAAGCCGGCTGTCAGTTGTCAGCCTTGATTGCGTTAGCGGCGGTGCGGCCTGACACGAAGATTTCTACGATGGCGTTTCCGCCCAGGCGGTTGCCTCCGTGGATTCCTCCGGTAACCTCTCCGGCGGCGTACAGGCCCTTGACGATGTTGCCGCCCGCGTCAAGCACGTGGCGGTTGATATCAACGGCGAGGCCTCCCATCGTGTGGTGGGTGGACGGGGCCATGACGCGAATCTTGAGCTTCACGCCGTCAAGCGTGTAGGAGCTCACGTCAAAGGAGCCGTCGGTATTCCTATTTGCGTTTCCGATGAGGGCGGTCCATCCGGTCTTGGGGATGGCGAGCGTGTCCTCCGTGCCGGTCATGAGGGCGTGGTCGTACTCCTCTATCTCCTTGCGGACGGTTGCCGCGTCGAGCGAGAGTCCCAGCTGCTTGAAGAGCTCTCCCAGCTGATCGACCGTGCGGGTGTACTGCCTCCAGTCCACGTCCGCCTCCCAGGTCTCCGGGGTCTTGGGCGTTCCGTAGGGGTAGGGGCCGGGGATGGCCTGGTTGCTGTTCGCAATCTCAAGGAAGACTCCCATCGTACCCCCGTGCTCTATTCCGTTGGCAAGCTCCGCCAGGGAAAGCACGTCGCGCTCGCTCGTCTCGTTGACGAACCTCTTGCCCGTCGTCGGGTTGATGTAGATGGCGTAGTTCCCGCCTCCGAAAGCGAGCTGCCCGTTGTCAATCCATGAGATTGGCATGAGCTGGGTAAAGTCAAGTCCCGTCGTGGCGGCCCCGGCCTTCTCTCCCATCGTGATTCCGTCTCCCTGCAGCGAGGAGCGGTTGGTCGTCTGGGTGTTGTTCGTGATCGCGCCGTCCTTCCAGTAGTCGTTGGTCTGGAGTACCTTCTTGATGTTGGCGGCATAGCCTCCGGTCGCGAGGACGACACCCTTCCTTGCGTGGGCGGTCACCTTGGTCCCGTCGTACATCACGGCCTTCACTCCGGTGACGCGTCCGTTCTCAAGGATAAGCTCCTTCGCGTCCGTGCGGAGCATTATCTTGTTGCTCTTCGCCGTCGGGCTGGTCTCAAGGAGCGTGCGGCGCGGGGGCACGAAGTAGGATCCCCACTGGGCCACCTCGTTCTTGCCGTCGCCGTCAGCGTCAAAGTTCGCTCCGATGAACTGGTTCTCGCGGTGCCAGAGAGCCCCGATCAGCGTGGGCTGCTGGTCTTCCACGAAGGTCGCACCCTGGGACTCCAGCCAGGGCTTCAGGTCCTGTCCGTCCACGATGAACTGGCGCACCAGGTCGTAGTTTCCGTAAATCCACTTGCTGTAGTCCTGGTTGGGGCGGAGCCCGCCGTAGTAGGTCTGGAAGATGTGCAGGTTGAGCGTTGAGAAGAGGGTCAGCTGGGACTCGTTGATTCCCTTGTCCAGCTTGGGCTGGGCCCAGGCAAGGTAGTCCTTTATCTCCTTCTTGAGCTCGCGCAGGGTAGGCAGGTACTCGGCATGGACTCCGTGCTTGGAGAGCTCCGCCGTGTCGCCCGCGACGAACCAGTCTTTAGCGTTGGAACCGTCGAAGGGCTTCTCGTTCCAGGCGAGGATTTCCTTGAGAATCGTGATGTTGCCGTTGGCGGACTTGACCTTGTCGTAGGCCTTGCCGTCGAAGGGGTACACGCCGGTAGTCGCGTCGGGGGTGTCTTTCTCCCAGCAGAGGTAGGGCATGACGGACTGGAACTGCCCGCCGGAAACGATCGTGTTTCCTCCGATCTCGGCGTTCTTCTCGATGACGAGGACAGTGTCTCCGTTCTGGGCTGCCTGGGCTGCCGCGGCGATTCCCGCGCCACCCGCTCCGACGACGACGACGTCATAAGTCTCCTCGATGGGGGCCTGCGCCTCGTGCCTGACCGTGTTCTTCTTGAAGTCTTCCATGCTGGAGACCTCAGCCTGCCGCGCCGCGTCGTTCAGGGCATTCTTCACCGCGATCGATGTGAATGTCGCGCCGGACACCACGTCGATTCCGGAACCGTTTGCGGCAATCGCGTCCTTGAACATGATCGGATAGGCGGGGTCGCCTACGTGAGCGGTCTCCTTGGAGGCGGAGACCTTTATGTCAGTGATCGCGCTGTCGCTGAAGGTCACGTCCAGGACGAGCTGGCCGTTCATGCCGTGCGCCGAGCCGGAATAGGTCCCGGCCTTGTACTTGAGGGAGACATTCTTGCGGGGGGCGGCGGATGAACCCGTGTCGCTCACGCCCGCATTTGCGAGGGCGGCTTTGGTCGCCTCCATGATTGCGTTGGACGTGATCGTCGCGCCTGATACCGCGTCCACGTTGGCGGACTGCGCCTTGACGATGGCTGCAGGGATGTCCTTTATGGCCGCGTCGGAGATGCCGGGTGTCTCCTCATGCTTGCTGACCGTGACTGCCGTAATCTTGCTGCCGGACAGCTTGACGGTGACCTCGATCTCGCCGTTGCGTCCTTCCGCCGTTCCCTTGTAAGTCCCGGCCTTGTACTTGCCGGACCCGCCGCAGGAGACGAGCATTGTCGCCGCCAGCGCAAAGGCCAGGGCGGAACTTCCTAAAAGATGTATACTTTTCATGAAACCTCCAGAGAGTGATGACTTAACAACACTGATTTTTTTCTGCCCTATTATACAATACATTCCTATTATGTGCAAACCCGTCAGTTTACCTGGGCTTCCCTCAGCCCAGGAACTTCCCGGCGACGGACTTGACCTCAGCCAGAAGCTCTTCCATCGCTTCATGCGTGCTTTCGCTGCCGAAGCTGAATCTCACCGCCCCTTCCTTTTCCTCCGCGCGTATGCCGAGGCCGTCCAGTATCGGACGGGCGTGGGAACCTGATGAGCAGGCACTGCCCGTGGAGATGTAGAATCCGTCCGCGCTCAGTGCCCGCTCCATGACCTGTCCGGGAATGCCGGGGAAGGCCGCCTGCACGACCCAGGGGCTGTAGTTTCCCTCGTTCGCCTCATCCTCCCGGGCATAGGGTAGCATCCGCACGCCCTTTATGCCCAGAAGCCCCCGGATGAACTCCCGCGTCCATTCCCGCTGCCTGTCAAATCGGGCAAGGCTTTCCGGCCTGTCCTTTCGGATGTAATAGCGGTCGAGCGCGAGCGCGAATGCCTTTGCTCCGAATAGGTTTTCCGTTCCGCTGCGCAGGCCTTTTTCCTGCCCGCCCCCGCGCAGGAAGGGGGTGAAGGGCTTTGCCGCGTAAAGGATGCCGATTCCCCTCGGCCCGCGTATCTTGTGGGCGGAGAATGCCGCCGAGTCTATGCCCTTGTGCGCCAGGTCAAGCTCTATCTTGCCTGCCGCCTGCACGCAGTCCACATGGAAGAAGGGCTTCCGTCCCTGCCTGCCCCGTTCTGCCAGCGCGTCCGCTATCTTGTAGACGGGCTGTATGGCCCCGGTCTCGTTGTTCACCGCCATGACGCTGACGAAGACGCTGTCGTCCTGCAGCGCGTCCAGTACGGCCTCCGGGCTGACTATGCCGTCCTTGTCCGATTTGACTTCCAGGACCTTCCATCCGCAGGCGGAGAGGGACTTTGCCATCTCCCTGTTTGCGGGATGCTCTATCTGTGACAGGAGGACGCTTCCTTTCTGAGGCCGGTTAAGCACGGAAAGGAGGGGGAGCTGGTCGCTTTCGGTCCCGCCGGAAGTGAAGCATACGCTCTGAGGGGGGACTCCGAGGACTTTTGCCGCATCGGCGCGGCAGCTCTCAAGTGCTTCCCGTGCGTCGCTTCCTGCCCCGTGGATGCTCGACGGGTTGCCCCAGTGTTCGAGCGAGAAGTCCAGGGCCTCGCGGAGGATTCCGGGGTCTGCGGGGGCGGTCGCCGCCCAATCAAAGTAGTGCGTGCTGTCAGTCATGAGTGAGATTGTAACGGTTTAGTGGCAGTTATGCCAGTACCATGACCCAAAGTTGTCGCTTTAGTCCTGCTTTCGAAGGCCCTGCTGCTGACCGCCCGCGCAGGTTCGGCAAGTCCATCGCGGAGGACATGCAGTCGCTCCGGCTAAACTGAACGGCAAAAGTTTCCCTAGCATAATCTGAGAAAAAGGTATATACTTGGCGAAGGGGCCTGTGTGCTGATGAAAGGAGTGTCTATGAAAGAAAGCTTTGTTGACAGCAAGAAGTGTTCTATTCCCTTGTTTTATAATGAATTATGGGGGGGGGGGCAGCGCTTCATCACGCAAGGTAGCCATTCTCTTCCTTCTTTCGGCGGCCCTGCTCTTGACTTCCTGCCCCGGTAACGGCGGGGCTGACAACATTTACGGGGAGACCTACGGGGGCACAGGCTCCTCAGCGTCTGCCGGTTCTACACGCTCCTCCGGCTCAGGCGGCTC
>JAFSSU010000276.1 GCA_017450845.1 Treponema sp. | reverse complement strand
TTCGCCGCGGCGACTTTCTGTGCGGCCCTCGCGGGATCCGGCGACGCTGCGGCGGCATGCTCCGACGTGCTGCTCGGCCTCTGCACGGGCGGCGTGGTGTTCGGTGCGGTCTTCATGGTGACCGACTACGCGACGACCCCGGTGACCAAGAACGGCAGGCTCGTGTTCGGCTTCGGATGCGGGCTCATCACCTTCCTTATCCGCCGTTTCGGCGGTTACCCCGAGGGTGTTATGTTCAGCATCCTGATAATGAACTCCGTAGCCCCCTTCCTGAACAAGCTCACCGCGAGGAAGTACGGCTACGGAAAGAAAGTCCAGATGCAAGGAGGCGCGAAATGAGCGGACAGAAAGCGGCAAAGACGGCAGGTTCCGATAACAGCGGCTCCGCCTGGTCAATGATAAAGCTGGGACTTATCCTCGCGGCTTATGCTGTCGCCAGCTGCGCCATGCTCGCAGTGGTGAACGGCTTCACCGGCCCGGTCATCGCGGCCAACCAGCAGCGCAAGGCGAACGCCGCCATGCTGACGGTGCTTCCTCAGGCGGAGGACTTCAGGGACGTAGACGCGGCCTCTTGCGGCACGGCCCCGAGCGGCACGACCACGATACAGGCCGTCAAGCTCGCGACTGCGGGCGGCAAGGTCATCGGCGGCGTGATACAGATAAGCGGCCCGACATACGACCATGCCGCCATCATGATCGGCATGGACACGCAGGGGACGGTTACGGGGGTACAGTTCCTTGAGAATACGGACTCGCCTGGATTCGGCTCCAAGGCGAGCGACCCCAACTTCACGCTCCCTAGCGGCAAGACCTTCTACGGGCAGTTCACGGGCAAGAAAATTGCGGACGGGTTCATCGCGGGCGAGACATTCGACGCGATTTCCGGCGCGACCATCACGAGCAAGGGGGTCGCGAACCTGCTGAGCGACGGTACTGCCATCCTTTATTCGGTTATCGAAGGAGAGAGGTAATGACAAAGGCACAGACTTTCATAAAGGGCATCCTCGTGGAGAACCCACTGCTCATCCTGAGCATCGGGCTTTGCTCCTCGCTGGGAATCACGACGAGCATCTTCAACGCGCTCGGCATGGGAGCGGGCATGACATTCGTCCTCGTGATGAGCGAGCTGGTCATAAGCCTCTTCCGCAGGCACATACCGACATCGATACGCCTGCCCGTATTCATCATCATCATCGCGGCCTTCACGACGATCGTCCAGCTGGTGCTTCAGGCATACGTGCCCGCCTTGTATGACGCGCTCGGGGTCTTCATCCCGCTCATCGTCGTCAACTGCATCATCATGGGCCGCGTGGAGGCGTTCGCATCCAAGAACAGGATAGGCGATTCCGTCCTTGACGGACTGGGTATGGGCATAGGCTACACGATCGTCCTGATTGCGATATCCCTGATCCGCGAGCTGCTCGGCGGGGGGACGCTCCTCGCCGGAACCGCGCTCAAGATTGAGATTATCCCGGAGGCCTACCGGATAGGCATCCTGAACAGCGCGCCGGGCGGATTCATCGTGTTCGGAATCGTCGCCGCGCTGAACCAGCTGCGGGTCAACGTTGCCGCCGACAAGAAGGAGGAATCCAAATGAGCGATTTGCTGAAGATTTTCATCGGCTCCATGCTGGTGGACAACGTCGTGTTCATGCAGTATCTCGCGCTCTGCCCCTTCATCGGCATGACCGGCGAGACCGGCAAGGCGACGGGAATGGGACTTGCTACGACCTTCGTCATCGTCCTTGCGACGGCGGTCACCTGGCCCATCTACAACCTGGTCATGGTGCCGCTCGGGCTCCAGTTCCTTCAGACCCTCTTCTTCATCCTCGTCATCGCCTCGCTCGTGCAGCTGGTCGAATTCTACCTGAAGAAGTCCGCGCCCGCCCTCTATTCTTCGATGGGTATCTTCCTGTCGCTGATTACGACGAACTGCGCGGTCCTCGGCGTGACGATCAACTGCATCAGCAAGAACTACACGTATGCCGAGAGCATCGTCTATGCGCTCGGTTCCGCGGCGGGATTCCTGCTGAGCATGGTCATCATGTCCGGGGTCAGGAACAAGCTCAAGACCGCGAGGGTTCCCAAGAGCTTTGACGGAACGCCGATCCTCTTCGTCGCGGCGGGGCTTCTGAGCCTTGCCTTCCTTGGCTTCAAGGGATTGATAAAGTAAGGGCTGTGGCAACAGCTCCTGGGGCGTGGCTGCGCCCCGTGAAAGGTAAGGAGAAACATGAACACAATAGTGATTACGATAATCGTGGCCTTCGTCATCGCCTTCGTCCTGGGCGTGGCGCTCGGCCTGTTCAAGAAGATTTTCGCCGTCAAGGTGGATCCCAAGATTGAGGAGATTCAGGCGGCGCTGTCCGGCGGCAACTGCGGCGGATGCGGTTACGCGGGATGCGCGGCCTTCGCGGCGGCGGTCGCCAAGGGCGAGGCCCCGGTCAACGGATGCGTCGCGGGCGGCCCGGACACTGCGGCGAAGATAGCACAGATAATGGGCGTGACTGCGGGCGCGGGGGATGCGAAAGTCTCCTTCCTCGCCTGTGCGGGAACGAACGAGTGCGCGGGGAGCCGGGGAAACTACAACGGCGTGCGGACCTGCAAGGCGGCGAACCTTGCCGTCGGCGGGACCAAGCTCTGCGCCTTCGGCTGCGTGGGCTTCGGCGACTGCGTGGAGGCCTGTCCCTTCGGTGCGCTCAAGATGGGCGATGACGGGCTGCCCCACGTCATACGGGACAAGTGTACCGGCTGCGGCAAGTGCGTCAAGGAGTGCCCAAAGCACCTGTTCGCGCTTGTTCCGGCTGCCACGAAAGGCTCCATCGCGGCCTGCTCCAACCACAGCGACAACAAGCCGCAGATAAAGAAGGACTGCTCGGTCGGATGCTTCAAGTGCGGCATCTGCGCCAAGAAGTGCCCGGAGGCCTGCATCGACATCAGCTCAGGCATACCCCGGGTGGACTACGGCAAGTGCAGCAGCTGCGGCGAGTGCGTCAAGGCCTGTCCCGACCACGTGCTGCGTCTGTTCCAGACGGCGTAGGCTGCCGGGCTTTTTGTATGCGCTGACAATGCCGTCAGCGGAACGTTTGATAATAAACCTGTCCGGAGGCTTCGCTTTTCCGGGCAGCAAGCAAAGAATAATCCGCGCGAGCGGAATAGAGGAGTAAAAAGCATGCGTATTAAACCCATCTACAGCCACAGTTTTGAAAAGTATGGCAAGGTCCTTACGGGCTATGATGTGACGGACCTCCTTAAAAAGCTGGACGACACGACCAAAAAACCGGACAATGCCGTCATTTACGAGCCCGGCGATGCAGGGCTGGAATCCCTTCCGATAGCCAAGGAATTCAGCGACAATGCGTACGGCGGAATGCCGGTCCAAGTCGGTTACTGCAACGGCAACAACACGAAGCTGAACTGCCTTGAATGGCACCGCGGCTCCGAGCTCAACATACCGGCCAATGACATCGTCCTTCTGCTTGCGCCCCTTCAGAGCGTCAAAAACGGGAAGCTGAGCACGGATGTCGTGGAGGCTTTCTACGTCCCGAAGGGAACGGTCGTCCAGGTTTACGAGACGACCCTCCACTATGCGCCCTGCACTGCCGTCAGGAACGGCGAGGTCTCCAAGGAGGGTTTCCGTGTCGTGATCGTCCTTCCGAAGGACACGAACACGGAAAAGCCTGCCGTTAGCGCGAAGAATCTGGAGGACAAGCTGCTCTGGGCCCGCAACAAGTGGCTCATCGCGCATCCGGATTCAAGCGAGGCTAAGGCCGGTGCCTTTGTCGGCCTCACCGGTGCAAACATCGATATCTCGAAGATCAAGTAAATTCCCGTTTGGATGAAGCTTGGTGCCCGGCTGCCGGCCGGGCGACATACTGGAATACCAGCCGGATTCCCCCGGGGAATCTCACGAGGGTGAGGAGGCCGGACAGGACAATCAGGACAATCGGGATGAAGGAGGGAACTGAGAGTGGACAATGATGAAAGCATTGCGTCTATGTGGAAGCGGGAGGCCGACGCCGCCTCGCCGGATGCCGTCAGCAATGTGCCGGAGAAAAGCGAGGAAGCCCGCGCGGAACGGGTCAGGATATGGAGGAGCCTTGCCCTGCCAGCGCTCGTGCTCGGACTGCTCGCTACTATACTCATCTACGGTAACCCCGCTTCCGTGACGATGCCTCTCTTTGTCATTGTCGTCATAGCCTTCTTCCGTCATGTCATGCGGCTTTCGGGCATACAGAAGCCCAAGCGGGGAAGCCTCTTCTGCTTCGCGGTCATGCTGCTGCTCGCCCTGTCGGACTGCCTGACGGACAACGCCTTCATCATCACCTGCAACAACATAGGGATATGCCTTGTCCTCGCGGTCGCCCTGCTCCACAACTTCTGCGATGACAGGCTCTGGCGGCTCGGGACATACTTTGCCCGCATGATCCGCTGCGCAGGCGGCACGGTTGAATCCCTGGGGGATGCGGTGAGCGACCTGCTGGCCTGGAGGCGGGAGGCCGGGAAGGGGAGCAGGACCGTCATTTATGTGCTTGCGGGCGCGGCGATCTCCGCCCCCCTGCTCGCGGTCGTCATAAGCCTGCTCTGCTCGGCGGACGAACGCTACGCGGCGCAGCTGGGCTGGCTGTTCGGCCATGTGCAGCCGGGCCCCGCCATGAGGGTATGCCTCTTTTCCGCCGCGTCGGTCCTTGTCGCCTACTGCACGAGCCGCTTCCTGCTCAAGGGAAATCTCCCTTCCGATGTGAAGGAGAGGCGGCAGTTCCCGGCCGCCGTCGCGCTGACCGCCCTGACCCTTTTCTGCCTTGTCTACATAAGCTTCGTCCTGAGCCAGTTCGCCCCGCCGCCTGAGGGGACGTCGTATGCCGGGACTGCGCGGGAGGGATTCTTCCAGCTGCTAGCGGTCAGCGTCATAAACGTCATAATCGTGCAGGCGGTCCTCGCCCGCTTCGGGGACTGTGCCCCGCTCAAGGTCCTGCTCTCCGTCTTCTGCGCCTGCACATACGCGATGATAGCCTCCGCCGCCCTCCGCATGTTCCGCTACATCGGCCACTACGGGCAGCTGACCTTCCTGCGCGTGCTCGTCCTGTGGACGCTCGCCGTCCTGTCACTGCTGCTTGCGGGTCAGGCCGCGCAGGTCTTCTCGCGCCGCTTCCCCCTCTTCCGCTACGGCTTTGCCGTCACCTGCGCCTGCTACGTCGCCCTCTCGCTCGCCCGACCCGACTACTGGATAGCGGACTACAATCTCGCGCATATCGGGCAGGACCGGACGGAGCTGACATACCGGGGTATCAGCGACCTGCGTAATCTTGCCAATGACACATCCTGCGATGCCGCCTCCGCCTTTGAGCGCGCGGGTATGCTGCGCGTGGATTTCGCCTGTGATGCGCTGGGGCGGCATGTGGCGGAGTCGTTCGACTACCGCGACGTGCTCAGGGAAAAACTCGGGGACAAGCCCCTCACGCCCCGCAGCTGGAACTTTTCCCGCGCCCGGGCGCGGAGGATTGTGGGAAAAGAGGAGAGCAGCGGAAAGAATTGAAACAATACCGGCTTTGTGCTTTAATAGCTGGCATGGTTTACAAATACGACCCGGAGCTGAAAAGTACATTCCGCAGGCGGCTGATTCTGTATTATGGCCTGTTTATCGTAGTCACGGCGATTATCGCCTTCGGCGTGCCCCTTCTCATTCTTGGCAGAGAAGGGTTCCGCTCCGCAGGCACATTCTGGCCTTCGGTCATCTTTCTGCTCTTTCTGCTCGCCGTGTTCGTGCTGGCCAGCAGGAATTCCCTGAGGCGATACGATATCGCGGAGCTGGAGCTGACGGACGAGTTCATTGAATTTCGTCTGCCCGGCACAAAGCTCTGCTACAGGATTCCTCTGGGCAGCATCACGTACATCATACAGCTTCCGACCATCGTGGACCGGAAGCGCCTGAGAATAGGCGGAAAGGGGATGAAATTCCTGAACGTCTCTTCCTACCTGCGGGGCTTCGATGAGCTGAGGGAAAGGCTGTTGCAGGCGAAGCCCGGCATATCGGTAAGCTCTGGCATGCCTTACAAAGCTGGCTGGCATTTCGTTTCCATAGCAGAGACCCTGCTGATTGTCGCCGGTGTCATCTTTTGCAAACCGCTTCTGTTTGTGGGGCTTTCCTTGCTCATGTTGCGTCTGGCCTTCCAGGGCATAGTATCCTATAGGAACGCCCCGACGAAAAAAACGAGGGTCATCGCCGCCTCCTATTTCCCATTCCTCCTCCTTTGCATTGTTTTCCTGATGTTCGCAAGCCGTTGGACACCCCTTGAGACAATCTCGTTCCGCAAGGTTCCCGGGGAGCTCCGCTTCCGCGTCTGGATTACCGACCAGCTGTACAAGTACGACAAGGACGGCAACTGCATATACCATAAGAATTTCGACCGCGATGACCCCGAGGAGTACAGGTGCAGGTTCGATGCTGAGGGCCGCATGACATATTACAGGGATTTGGTGGAAAACTACGAGGTATGGTACGACTACGACAGCGGGACGGGGCTGCTGTCGCACGAAAAGTACAGCGACGGCGAGGAGTCGTGGTACGAATATGACGGAAAGTCAGGTCTTCTGCTGCACCGGCGTTACAGTGACGGCGACGAAGCTTGGTGGGAATACAACGAGGAGGGGAAGGAGACTCGTTACCGGAGATTGAACGGGTTCGAGCGGCAGACCAGCTACGAGGGCAACGTCGAGACTTCCACGAACACAAAGCTGGTTACGATATGCACAGAATATGACGACATGAGGAACATCGTCCACTACCGCAAGGCGGAGAAGGAACAAACCACCTACGAATACTGGTCCGAGTATGACGGCAAGGATGAGACGCACACCCGCTATTCCGACGGGAGGGAGGTCTGGTACCAGTACGATTCGGACGGAAGGCTGCTGCACGAACGCTGGCTGGATGGGGAGGAAATCAGATACGCATACGACAAGAGGGGGAACACCATCTGCCGGATATCCGCGCAAATCAACCCTGATACAGGGGAATCAGAGTCAACGGTAGAAAGCTGGAACTATAACGAGCATGACGATGTGACAAGCTATGAACAACTTGGCTCTGATGTCATCGTCTTGTATGATTACAAGTACGACAAGGCGGGCAGGATACTGAAAAGCTATTTCACGGCGGAACGGAAAGAGACGCTGTCGGGTGCATCCGGGCAGTCTTAAGCCCTCCGCACCTATGCTCTGGAGCTTGTGAAATAGTAAGCGGGCTAGTTGCAAAAATCCGTTTGGACTTTTGCAACTTCCTTAAATTACAACCTGGAGGCTATCTCGTCTATGAACTCCCAGCTGTTGACGATCTTCTTGGCGGCGGGGTCGGCAAGGCGGGCGAGGTCGCCGGTCATGATGCCGTCCTCGATCGTGCCGAGCGTCGCCTTCTCAAGCCTGCGGGCAAAGTCCGCAAGCTCGGGGGTGCCGTCCAGCTCCGCCCGCTTGGCAAGCGCGCCGGTCCAGGCGAAAATCAGGGCAACCGGGTTGGTGCTCGTCTTCTCGCCCTTCTGATAGCGGTAGTAGTGCTTCTGCACCGTGCCGTGGCTCGCCTCGTACTCGAACTGCCCGCTCGGGCTGACAAGGACGCTCGTCATCATCGCGAGGCTGCCGCAGGCGGAGGCAATCATGTCGCTCATCACGTCGCCGTCGTAGTTCTTGCATGCCCAGAGAAAGCCGCCGTCGGTCTTCATGACGCGGGCAACCGCATCGTCGATCAGCGTGTAGAAGTATTCCAGGCCCGCCGCGTCGAACCTGGCCTTGAACTCCTTGTCGAAGACCTGCTGCATGATTTCCTTGAAGCGGCCGTCGTAGGTCTTGCTGATCGTGTCCTTCGCGCCGAACCAGACGCTTATCTTCTGGTCAAGGGCGTAGTTGAAGCAGCAGCGGGCAAAGCTTTCTATGGAAGAATCTAGGTTGTGGATGCCCTGTATGATGCCGGGGCCCTTCATCTCCATGATCGTCTTGCGGATTTCCTTTCCGTCCGCGCCGGTGAAGACGAGCTCCGCCTTGCCCGCGCAGGGGGTGCGGATCTCGCAGTTCTTGTACACGTCGCCGTAGGCGTGGCGGCCCAGCACGATGGGCTTGACCCAGCTTTTGACGTTGCAGTGGATGTTCTTGACGAAAATCGGGGCGCGGAAGACCGTGCCGTCAAGCTCTCCGCGCAGGATGCCGTTGGGGCTGGGGGTCAGGTGGGTCAGCTTGTACTCCTCCATGCGGGCGGCGTTGCTCGTGATCGTCGCGCACTTGACGCCCACGCCCAGCCTGCGGATGGCCTCCGCCGCCTCGTAGGTCACCTTGTCGTCGGTCCTGTCGCGCTCGGTAATCGACAGGTCGTAGTACTCGGTCTTGAGGTCAACGTAGGGGGTCAGGAGCCTGTCCTTTATGACCTGCCAGAGGACCCGGGTCATCTCGTCGCCGTCGAGTTCCGCGACGGCGTTCTTCATCTGTATCTTTGCCATGCTTTTCTCCGTAAGAACGTATAAAATCGCCGTGAATTTTATAGGAAGAAACAAGCCCTGTCAACACGTCCGCGCAGTCCACACGGCAAGCAGGATGGACACAAAATCTGGAAAAATGTGATGAACCGCGGTACCTGCCGGTATGCTCAGGTCGTCCGCCTAAACTTGAGTTTACCGCCGAAATACGATACACTGAGGCACGTATGCAGCCCAGGAAAATCGGTCTTTACATTCACGAGGTGCTTTATAACCGGGGGGGGACGGAGGCCTACACCGTCAGGATGGCGGAGGCCCTCGCGGGAATCTTCCCGGAGGCCCGCATCTCCTTCGTGTCCGAGTGCTATGCCCCCTCCGATTACGCGGGGGACGGGGCTTTCTGCGGGCTGCTGAAGGAACGCTACGGGGTGGAATTCGACCCGGGCAGGGTAGGGCTCGTGCCCGTCCGGGCCCCGGGGGATGCCTCCGGGGCTGCCCCGGGCAGGCTGGGCGGCTGGCTTCTGCGCAGGCGGATTCAGGGCGCGTCGCGGGGCTTCGGCCTCTTCTTCTATTGCAGCCGGGGCTACCTGACGTTCAGGGCGGAGCGCAACATAGCGATCATCCACTTCCCGATGAGGCCGAGGGGCGGGCTGCTCCGGGGCCGGAAGGACAGGCACTTCATGGCCTCATACGACGCCTTCCTTCCCAACTCGACATTCACGCAGGGCTACCTGGAAGAGTACTGGCCGGGCATCCCCAAGGACAAGATACACCTCCTTTACCCGCCGATTGCCCCAGTCCCGGACAGGGGCCTCCCCAAGGAAAAGCTCATCCTCGTCTGCAGCAGGATCGACGCGGCCAAGAAGCTTGAGCTGCTGATTGACGCTTACCGGGGCTCGCGCTTCCTGCACGAAAACTACAGGCTGGTCATCGCTGGCAACAACGCGAGCGACACCGTGGACTACTGGGAGAAAATCTGCGCGTACGCCAGTGGCGGCGACGTGGAGCTCTGCCCCAACGCCAGCTGGGACAAGATAGCGGAATTGTACAACCGGGCGGAAATCTTCTGGCACTGCAAGGGCTACGGCGAGGACGACCCCTACATGATGGAGCACTTCGGCATGACGACAGTGGAGGCGATGGGCGCGGGCTGCGTCCCCGTCGTCATAAACAAGGGCGGGCAGGCGGAAATCGTCACCGAGGAGTCGGGCTTCAAGTGGGACAGCCCGGAGGAACTGGTTGCCTGCACCGAGGAGCTGGCCCGCGACCCGGAGCTTCTCTCTCGGATGTCACGGGCGGCCAGGGAGAGGGCGGCCTTCTTCTATACGGACTCGTTTCGCGAGCGGCTCAGGGGGATACTGGAAGAACAGCTTTCCGATTAAGGAAAAATGTGATGAATGGCTGCGTTCTGGTGCTATGCTCAGACGCAATATAGATGACGGCTTGATGCGGCGGAAAAGCAACCCCTCGTTCCCGGTAGTCCGATGAAAAACAAAAAGAGAGCCGCAGCTCCCTTTTTTCATGTGGGCTATTTATATTCCGAAGGAATATAAAAGCATTTTGCGGAGCCATAAGGCTCCTTGTTAGCAGGTTGACAAGATAAATTAATCAGTACTTTCACTATACCACAATCAAGGTTGCGTGTCAAATTTTTTTGCCCCTTCCTGGAATGGACACCGGCTACCTCTATGATTTTGCTTTCACACATCCAGTTTAAGTGTTATAATAATGTTATGAATTATCGTCTTGGTCTTGATTTGGGAACTAATTCCATCGGATGGGCGGTCTATTCCCTGGACAGCGGGAACGAACCGTGCGAGCTTGTCGATATGGGGGTGCGCATATTCTCGGACGGGCGCGACCCCAAGACAAAAGAGCCCCTTGCGGTGGCACGGAGAATAGCGCGCGGCCAGCGCAAGCTGATTTACCGGCGCAAGCTACGCAGGCAGGCAATGTTCCGACTCCTGCAGGAGCAGGGCCTGTTCCCGGCAGGCAAGGATGAGGCGCGGAAGCTTAAACTTCTGAATCCCTACCAGCTCCGTATCAAGGCACTCGACGAGAAGCTTGAGCCGCATGAGCTTGCCCGCGTCCTGTTCAACCTTTCGGTCAGGCGGGGATTCAAGAGCAACCGCAAGGACGCTACTGACAAAGATGAGCCTGTCGCCTCAAAGTCCGGGGAAAAGCTTTCCCAGGCCGATATGAGCAATGAGCTTTCAAAGGCCGTCAAGGACTCCGGCTGCAGGACGCTCGGGGAATTCTTATGGAAGAACCAGGACAAGAACCATGGAATCCGCTTTGTCCCGGGGAGGATGGCGTATTACCCGCTCAGGCAGATGTACGTTGACGAATTCAACGCAATACGTGCCGTGCAGGAGCCATTCTACAAAACGCTGGACTGGAATGCACTGTATGATGCTGTTTTCTTCCAGCGGCCGCTGAAGCCGCAGGAGCGTGGCAAATGCCAGTACATGGCGGACAAGGAGCGCACGTTCAAGGCCATGCCCTGCGCCCAGAGGCTCCGGATGCTTCAGGAAATCCGCAACATGGATTACCAAAATGAGCGCGGGCAGAAAATTCCTCTCTCGGAGGACGACGAGAAGACGCTTATTTCCCTGCTGGACACGAAGGACAAGGTGTCGTTCGACGCTTTCAGGAAAGCCCTGAAATTGTCCCCCGCCTGTACGTTCAACCTGGAGTCCGAGAGCAGGACGAGCCTGAACGGAAACTCGACCGCCGTGAAGCTCCGCAACAAAAACCGCTTCGGGGAACTTTGGGACGCGCTGTCTCTTGAAGAGCAGGATTCCATCGTGGAAAAACTCATTACGGCAGACGAGGACAAGGAAATCTTCGATATGCTCGCAAAATACCCCCTCAGCGACGAGCAGAAGGTGTCCGTCGTAAAGCTGCAGCTCCCGACCGGCACTACAATGCTCTGCAAGGAAGTTTCGGAACGGCTGGTCCACAAGATGGAGGAGCTGGGCTGCAACTATACGACCGCCAAACAAGTCCTCGGCTACAACGACGACCAAAGCGTGGAGAAATACGACCTGCTTCCCTATTACGGAAAGGTTCTCGTCGGCTCCACGATGGGAGGCAACCCCTCGGAGCCTGAGGACAAGCCTGAGCGCAGGTACGGCAAAATCAGCAACCCGACAGTCCATGTCGCGCTCAACCAGACCCGCACGGTCGTCAACGCCCTCATAAAGGAATACGGGAGGCCGGCGCAGGTTGCCGTGGAGCTTTCCCGGGACCTGAAGGCAAGCCGCGAGGCAAAGGACGCGATGGTCAGGAAGCAGAACGAGAACAGGAAGCGGAACGAGATACTGAACAATAACATCTGCGAGGGCTACGGCATCTCCTATCCCAACCGCAATGACCGCCTGAAGTTCCGCCTGTGGGAGGAGCTCGGGGCCTCAGGTTTGCCCAGGCGGTGCCTGTACTGCGGCAAGACGATTTCCGGTGCAGAACTGTTCACGAAAAACATCGAAATAGAGCATATCCTGCCCTACAGCCGGACGCTGCTGGACGCAGAGTCCAATTTGACCGTGGCACACGCGAGCTGCAACGCGTTCAAGAAGGAACGCTCGCCATACGAGGCTTTTGGCTCCAGCCCGGCAGGCTACAGCTGGGCTGGAATCCTTGAGCGGGCAAACCAGCTAAGGAACCCCGCCAAGCGCGGTCGCTTTGCCGTCGATGCGATGGAGAACTTTGAGAAGAACAGCGGCTTCATCGCCCGTCAGCTGACGGACAACGCTTACCTTTCAAAGATGGCGCTCAGGTACCTGCACAGCGTGTGCGATACGGTGTGGTCGGTGAACGGGGGCATGACCAAACTGCTGCGCGACAAGTGGGAGATTGACTCCATCCTCAAGCGCAGGATAGACGACAAGGAGATTGCGCATTTTGAGCTGAAGGAGGAGCAGATCGGCGAGTACAAGAAGAACCGCTACGACCACCGCCATCACGCGCTGGACGCATCAGTAATCGCGCTCATAGACCACTCGCTGGTAAGGGAGATTTCAACTCTCAACGCCCGGTCCCAGAAGAACAGGATAGAAGTACCCCCCATGGCTGTTCCACGCACGGAGCTGCAGGAGAAGGTGCGTCACATTGTCGTCAGCTTCAAGCCCGACCACGGGGCAGAGGGCAAGCTTTCCAAGGAGACTCTTCTTGGAAAAATCAAGAAAGAGGAGACCGTGGACATCGCCAAGCTTGAGGAGAAGGACATTCCCCTCATCAAGCACGAGAAAGTCCGCGCGGATCTTACCGGGAAGCTCGCCGAGACAAAAGACATAAAGGCTGTCCGAAAAGAGTTCAAGGACATCTATCCGCAGGTAAAGCTCT
>JAFSSU010000275.1 GCA_017450845.1 Treponema sp. | reverse complement strand
GGGAGGCTGTATGCCCTGTTGCTTAGAACATAGGCATAGAGTTATTATCGGCAGTTTCTATGCAAAAACAGCCTCTTCCCGCTGCTCGGCAAGCTCCCTCACCCGCCCGGCAAGGATGTCGCTGTTATGCCATCATCGCGGCGTACTTGTCGCGCTCGCCCTGCTCTATGCCCAGCGCGTCCATCGCCTGTGCTTGCGTCAGCCCCAAGTTGGACATAAGTTTTTGTATGCTGTTCTGCAAGCCTCTCCGCTCGGCTTCCTCGGCCACCGTCTTGTCATGGCGGCGCAGAATCTCCTCCTCGTCGTACAATGTAAACATGATGTCCTTCACCTCCTTCTCCCGGCTCTTCATGTACTCCGCCAGTATGTCCGTCGTCCGGCAGATCCTTATTATTTCCTCCACGGCCTTCTGCGTCCTGCCGTGGAGCTCGACCTGCTCCCGGCATACCCGCGTGAATGCCACGTACTGGCTCAGGATGTCGCCCTTCCTGCCGTCCCGCAGGATGCGCACCGTCGCGTCCACCATCGGCTTCTGCCCGGCGAAGAACTCCGTGGCAAGGCTCAGGCTGTCCGGCACGTCCTTCCTGTCGCCCGTGTACACGACGTACAGCTCCGGGCAGGGAAGCCCTATCTTCTTGGACGCGTACAGGTCTACGTCCCGTTCCGTGAAGTAGTCGTTGTAGGTCTTCATCAGGTACATCAGGGCGCGGACGACGATGTTGGGCGACCAGGTGCTTTGTGCCTCCACGAGAACGACCAGCCTGTCCCTGACCATGAAGCCCAGGTCGTTGTACAGGCCGTCCGTGATGACGTTCTGGAGCGTCACTATCGTTATGTCGTCCTCGCCCGCCTCCGCGTCCTCCGGGTGCAGGGAGCGGTAGAGCTGCATGAGGTAACGCTTCTGGCCGAACAGGTCGGTGAACACGCTGTCCTTCACCGTGCGCTTGAGCGTCTTGCTGGCGGCTTCTTCTTCCACTGGGGCTGCCTCCTAGACAAGATTATACTATACATAGAAGAAAAAGGAAAGGCTTTTTGGGGTAGGGTTAGTAAGATTCCCTGTCCCTGACACAGAGAGGCTTGAAGGGTTTCTGTCGGCAACTGGGTTTTGCCAGCTTGCCCAGTGGATTTTCTCAGTCAGGCAAGCGCGTTTTCCCAGCTTGGCAAGTTGATTTTGTCACTCCGACAGGCGTGTTTTCTCGCTTCACAAAGCGTGTGAACTCGCTTCGCAAACCACGACGCGCCCCGCGAGGAGCCTGGGCCAGCTCATCCCCGTAAGGACATCCTTCGGCTGGGACGAGCGGAGGCCCGGCCTCTTCGAGGTTGCGGAGCAACCGACTTGGACGGAGAGCCGCGCGCTCCTGAACAAGGCCCGGCGGTGGGAGAGGGAGGCCGTGGACGACGTGAAAAAAAGCCTGCCCTTCCAGATGTGAAGGGGCCGGACAGTGACAACGGCACGGAATTCAAGAACCGGCAGCTTCCGGGCTGGTGCACGGACAATCATGTGGTGCTCACGAGGATGGCAGGACAAAACGCGGGCTCGCCCGCAGAAAAAGCGGGCTTGACCTGGAAGCCCTGCTCGCGGAGACACGGCGGCTCCAGTCAAAGCTCCTTGCCATGGCGGTGCCGTATAACGGGTAATTTCGGTTGGGTTTTTACGTGAGTAACGGCCTGCTTTTCGGTTAGATTTTTACGTGATTCAATACGGAGGATTCGCGGGACCTGCCGGAAAAGACGGGGATTTCCCCTGCTCCGCCGGATTCCCGTGCGCTGCCCTTCCTGTCGCTCGCCCTACGGGGGGGGGCAGTCGGACAAGGACAGGATAATAGGGACGGAGGTGCTTTGCGTGGAGATACGGCTGCGCGTCTGCCGCCGGAGGGGGGGCCCGTGGCGGCGGGGGATGCGCTACATGGAGGCCCTGCGGATGTTCTTTGACCTGAACGACTGGTGCGGGCTGTGGGAGTGCGCCCGCGTCACCAGCTACGACGCGGAACGCATGAGCGTGCGCGTAGAGCGGGAGAGTAT
>JAFSSU010000274.1 GCA_017450845.1 Treponema sp. | reverse complement strand
GGTAGAGCACGTAGTCCTGCGCCCAGCTTCCCAGGGTGATGTGCCATCTTTTCCAGAACTCCTGCACTGTCCAGGAAAAGAAGGGGCTGTTGAAGTTTTCTTTGAGATGAATCCCGAACAGCTCCGCCGCCCCGAGTACGATGTCAAGGCAACCGGAAAAGTCCGTATACAGCTGGAGGGGGTAGAGGAGGACGGCGAGGGCCGTCCATCTGCCTCCCATGCCGCCCAGATCGGAATACACCATGTCCACGACAGCTCCGATGCGGGCTGAGATGACCAGTTTCTTGAAAAATCCCCAGACAATCCTTTGTGCGCCGAGCGTGATGTTCTCATAGCTGGGGCGTACACCCCCGTAGAGTTGGCTCAAATCCTCCATGCGGCTGATGGGACCGCTTGTCATCTGGGGGAAAAATATCACAAAGAGGAAGAGCCTGGGGAAGTTCCGCTCAGGCTTTATGCTGTCCCAATGGCAGTCCAGTATGTAGGCTATGACCTGCATTATATAGTAGCTCATGCCTATGGCGGCGGAAAGCGTCCTCTCGGTGAGGGCTATTGAGAGATTCTGGGGCAGGAAAAGCCTCCAGTATCCGCCCCCTTTGAAGACGAACCATAGCAGGATATTGAAGCTGACTGCCGCCCCGGTCACTAATCTTCCGCTCCTGCCCTGCGCCCGCTGCCTTGCGTCACAAATCGTGGCGGTGTAGGCAGACAGGGTGGACAGCAGGGGCAGGATAAGAAGGACGGGATCAGAGCCGTACAGGAAGAATGCCAGGCTCCCAGCCAGCAGGACACACCAGCGGAGCTTTCCCGGGGCAAGGCTGTAGACCGCCAGCAGTATGGTGAGGAAAAACAGGTATGTAAGCGATGTCAGGGGCAAGGTTCAGCCTTTCCTCGCCTAGGGGAGCTTGGAGATGATGATGTCCACCATCTCCCCGACGTTCTTGAGCTTGTTCGTCTGACCCATGCTGAACTTAATCCCGAACTCCTTTTCGACCGCGACGACAAGGTTGATGTGCTCGAAGGAGTCCCAGTCCTCTATGTCATCGGCTGTCGTGCTGTCGTTTACGTGAATCGATTCGTCATCGAACACATCCTGAAAAACTTTGTCCAGCCTTCCGTATATCTCTTCCCTGGTCATTTTCAGTTAACCTCTATATGCTTGTTTCTTTTGCTGTAGCCGCCCCCAAGGTCAAGGACATTGACGGAGTTCCCCTCCGCGTCCTCCGAGAGCCTTGAGAAGCCCATCGTCGTGTAGAAATCCCTCACCATCTTGTTCTTGGCGGTAGGGTAGTAGTAGCCGAAGACCTTCGTGATGCCTTGCTTTATGCATTTGTCCGCGAGGGCATCCAGCATGGCGTCCTCCATGCCCCGGCGCAGGACGCGGCAGCTCATCAGCCACAGGTCTATGTGGAACTCCTCTCCGTCCGACCGAGGCTCCTCTTTACTGCCCCGATGGCCGAATACGACCGAGACCACGCCGTTGTCCCCGAACTTGTCGGCGAGCCTGCCGTAGAGGGTGATATAGGCGGAATCCGAGGCGACGGCCTCTATCTCCGCCTGGCTGCACCTTCGCGTGGTCAGGTTGAACTGGTTGCTCTTGTTGGTGAGCTGGGCAATCCGCGACATATAGGCCGGGGCGAATGGGGCTATCTCGCCCTTCATCTCCAGGCTGTCAAGGTATTCCCCATAGTCGGCGAAGGAGGCCTCGCTCTTCTTGCGCTCGGCGTTGGCCTTGTACATCTCGCTCCGCCTGAGGTCGTCCGCCGAGAACGTCGTGGTCTCGAAGTATCCCGCCTTGTCCAGTATGCCTATGTAATGCTCCGGCTCGGAAAGCTCCGGGACGGCCGCCTGAGGCACCCCCTGCCTGACAATCTCGCGCTCCGCCGGGTTGTCGTCCACGAACACCATGGCATCCGCCCCGATGTTCAGGTCATCTGCGATGGCGAGCAGGTTCCTGTCCTTGCTCTCCCAGTTGGCCTTTATGTCCGTGAAGTCCTCCTTCCTGAGTATGCTGTCCGGGCGGGCAAGCCCCGCGAGTGCGTTCTCCTCGTCGTTCTTGGAGTTCACCGTCAGCAGCACTCCCATGTCCTTCTGCGCCTTGATGTAGGACTGGAACTCGCTGTAGAGCTGGGCTACGGGGGTCTCCTGGCCTATCTCTATGTTGTCCGCCCCGTCATCGCCGACAATGCCGCCCCATAGTGTGTTGTCCAGATCCAGCGCGAGGGCCTTCTTGTTCTTGCCGTACAAGGACTTGATGAGGTTGGCCAGGTTGAAGGAGAACAGGGGGATGGCCGGGACAGCGAGGATGTACTTATACATGTGGTAGTAGAATGGGTTGGACCACTGCTCAAGCCCATAGCTGGCCGACAGATAGTTGATGTCGTGTATATAGAAGTTCTCGTGGCTGTCCGCCCAGGCGGAAATCTTCTCGTTGAGCCGGGCGGTGAAGCGGACTCGCCCCCGCCAGTCCCATGCGTCACGGTTGCCCATCAGCCTCCATGCGGGCAGCTCGAAGTTGTTCTGTATGACGGGACAGGAGTAGCTCTCCTCTAGCTTCTGCCATAGCTGCCGGTAGCGGGCAAAGCAGGCTTCCAGCTTTGCGTCCACATCCTCCCGGCTGTCGGTGACGGCTGGCCAGTCCGTGATGTTGCGGCTGCTCGTGTGGATGAAGATGATATCGGGCTTGAAGGAGAGCAGCTCCGGGTTGTCGAACATGGCATCGTTCCAGCCCTGGGCGTACTCGGACTCGTAGAAGACAGGCTCTATCCCGTAGTTGAGCAGGAAAAGCCCGAGTATTTCCATGATGTCATGGGTCGTGGACATCCCCAGGATGGCTATCCTCTTGCGGATGCGTCCGCCCCCCTCCTCAAGGAGCCTCCGGCGCAGCTTCTTCTTGTTTGTCAGTATATAACTAGAGTCAAAGGGATATTCCAGTTCTCTCAAGGATCCCTCTCCTGCCTTTGGATTTTGCCCCATTCTAGCAGTTTGCGGGACATTTGACAATACAGGCCCTTACAGTGCCGTGTAAATTATGTTCTTTATCTTGCGGGCGACCGGGGACAAGCCCGTGTCCACCCTCTGCATCATGATAACCGCCGCAAGCTCGTTGGCAGGATCCACCAGCATGAAGGTGCCGAGCCAGCCGTCCCAGCCGAACTCTCCCTTCTCGCTTATCGTAAGGCTCCTTCCCGGCTCCTTCATGACGCGCATCAGGTTTGCGTAGCTGTAGCCCGGAAGGTGGGGCTGTGTTTTTTCAAAGGCCTTCTGCTGCCTCCTGTCCAAGCAGCCCGAGCCGATGAAGTCCGCCGCCCGCCTGGAGAGGAGTCTGGCCCCTCCGAGGTTTCCGCCGCCGAGCAGCATCAGGCAGAACTTCATGTAGTCGTCTATCGTCGAAGCAAGCCCCGCGCCCCCGGACTCGAACCTGGGCGGGCGGGTCATGCCGTTGGAGATGCCCAGCCTATTCTCCTTAAAGAGCTTGAGGCCGCCTTTGCCCTGGCAGGAGTAGACCTTGGCTAGCCGCCCCTGCTTGTCCTGGGGGACGTAGAAAGCCGTGTCCTTCATGCCGAGCGTGGCGAAAATCCTCTTTTGCAGGAAGTCCGAGAACTTCATGCCGGAGGCCTTCTCTATGACTGCCCCCATCACGTCGGCTGAAAGTCCGTATTCCCAGCTGCTCCCCGGAATAAAGTCCAGAGGGACGAATCCCAGCAGGGAGGCGAATTCCATCGTGTCCATGCAGTCATTCCTGTCTGCTTTGCTTGCAATCTCCCCTATGAGTTCCGATGTCCTCTTCCGCCCCTCGTTGTCCTCGCCCCCGTAGCTCAGCCCGCTCGTCATGTTCATCAGGTCTTTGAGCAGTATCTGCCGGGGAGACTCCCTGACCTTGCCCTTATGGTCGCAGTAGGTTATGTGGGAGAATTCGGGGATGTAGGAGTCAAGTTCCTCCATCAGGTCTATTTTGCCGTCCTGAAGCAGTATTGCCGCCGCCACGGACGTGACGGGCTTGCTCATAGAGTACATCCGGCATATCGTGTCGCGCCTGAAGGGTACTTTTTTCTCCATGTCGGCGAGACCCGACTCCCAGTAGCCCTGCTCCTTGCCCCCTTGGAACACGAGACAGCTTGCTCCTGCAAGATATTCTGAGACTACCGCCCCGTCCAGAACTTCCTGTATGTGTGAAAGATGGGATGTATCCATGATGTCCTCCGAATGAACATAGTATAGGGCATCTTTAAAAACTGGACAAGTCCCGGTTGGGTAAGGGACAAAAGGGGAAAATGCCGAATAAGATGTGTCGAGTGGAAAGTGCCGCAGTGCAAAAAGCCCCCGCCAGACTCGCTGACGGGGGCGCTTCGTTTAAATAGCTTTTAATTTGTTATGGGGCGGAAGGCCGCTTTTCAGGCCTTCACGCTGCCGTTGACCAGCCTCTCGTCCTGGGCGAACTGATCCTTGGCGGATGCTGCAAACTCAGGGTTGCCGTGGGTGTAGCGGGGCAGGAGCTTGGGGGACATGACATCACCCTTGATTCCGGCCGCGTCACGCTCCTTCTCGAAGTCCTTGACGTGCTTGAGCGAAAGCTTTGCGTTGTCCGTCAGGGCGATGTTCTTGAACATCTTGCCGGCCTCGATTCCCGCCTCGCGTCCGAATACAACGACATCCAGAAGGGAGTTGCCCATCAGGCGGTTGGTGCCGTGTACGCCGCCGGATGCCTCGCCCGCGACGAGCAGGTTTGGTACTCCTGAATGGCAGGTCTTGTCAATCTCGACGCCGCCGTTCTGGTAGTGCAGGGTCGGGTAGACGAGAATCGGCTCCTTGCGGATGTCGATTCCGTACTTGATGAACATGTTGTACATGGCGGGGATGCTCTTGAGGATCGTTCCCTCACCGTGAATCATCTCAATCATCGGGGTGTCAAGCCACACGGCATCCTGCACCTCGTTCTTGACACCGCGTCCGTTCTTGACCTCGCGGATGATTCCTGAGGCGTTCACGTCGCGGGTCTCAAGCGGGTGGATGTAGACCTCGCCGTCCTTGTTGATGAGCTTGGCTCCGAGAGAGCGTACTTTCTCCGTGACCAGCTTGCCCAGAATCTGCGTTGGGTAGGCGGCTCCGGTCGGGTGGTACTGCAGGGAGTCCTGGTAGAGCAGCTTGGCACCAGCGCGGTAGGCGAGCACGAGGCCGTCCGCCGTCGCCCCGTAGTGGTTGGAGGTGGGGAAGCCCTGATAGTGCATACGGCCTGCGCCACCGGTCGCGATGATGACGACCTTCGCCTTTGCAATGCGGATTTCACCGGTCTCGATGTTCATCAGGACGGCTCCGGCGGCCTCGCCCTTGTCGTTCTTGATAATCTCAATCGCGGCGGTGAAGTCCACGACCGTTATCCTGTCCTCGCGGTTGAATGTCTCGTCGCGGAGGGTCCTCATTATCTCTGCACCGGAATAATCCTTACAGGCGTGCATCCTCTTGCGGCTCGTTCCGCCTCCGTGGGTCGTCACCATCGTACCGTCGGCTTCCTTGTCGAATTCAACTCCCAGGTCGTTGAGCCACTTGATGACGGAGGGAGCCTTGTTGACTAGCGTGTAGACCAGCTCGGGCTTTCCGTCGAAGTGTCCGCCTCCGAAGGCATCCAGATAGTGCTGGGCGGGCGAGTCGTTGGGTTTGTCAGCGGCCTGGATTCCGCCCTCTGCCATCATCGTGTTGGCATCACCGACGCGGAGCTTGGTCACGAGCAGGACTTTCGCGCCCGCCTCGCTCGCCATGATTGCCGCGGAGGTTCCTGCCCCGCCTCCTCCGATGACCAGGACATCGGCCTCGTAGTTGACCTTGCCCAGGTCTATCTTCTCAGGCTCCAGGCGGGGCTTGGCCTGAAGCATCTCGGCCAGCTCTATCGGTGCCTTCTGTCCCTTGTTGGGACCTATCTTAAGCTCCACGAACTGGGAGGCTATGCGGTCAGGATGATATTCCTTGAGCAGCTGATCCTTCTCATCCGCAGTGAGGCGTGCATGCTCGAACTTAAGGTTCTCCGCGCGTTTTTCAGCGACAATCTTCGCCGCATCGTCCAAGTAATTTCCGTACATCATCCGCCTCCTTATTTCTCAATCTCGCGGTTGTTATAGAGGTTCTTAATCTGCTCTTTGTCGCCGGTGGACATCGCAACGAGCTTCTTGATGGCCTCCTCGCACTTGCCCTCATCGATTTCCTTAACGCGGTCAATCAGGTGCTGGGTCTGAGGCTGCAGGTATTTTCCGTTCAGGCGGCGGGCAAGCTCCGCGACCTGCGGGTGGCTGATTCCTGCAGGGCAGCGTGAGGAGCAACAGCCGCACATAACGCAGTCGAATGAGAGGTCAGCGCACTTGGCGAAGTCCCCCCTCTGGGCGTAGGCGATGTACTGCATGGTGTTCAGGTTCTGGGGACAGGCGCGTGAACAGGCGTTGCAGCCGACACAGGCGTAAATCTCCGGGTAGAGCTGCATCATCACCTGCTGCTCGGGCTTGATCTTCTCTATGT
>JAFSSU010000273.1 GCA_017450845.1 Treponema sp. | reverse complement strand
GCCAAGGCGAACATCCGCCGGGAGCTGCTCAAGCGCGGCCTTGAGGTCATAGTGATGGATGCCTCCGCCGGTGCGGACGACATCCTCGCCGCGAAGCCCGACGGGCTCATGCTCTCCAACGGACCGGGAGACCCGGGCGACAACACGCGGATAATAGAAGAAATCAAGAAGCTTATCCAGGCGGGCCTTCCGATATTCGGCATCTGCCTGGGCCATCAGATGCTCGCGCTCGCGGCGGGAGCCAGGACGAGCAAGCTCAAATACGGGCACCGGGGGGCAAACCAGCCTGTCAAACAGCTGTCCAGCGGGCGGGTCTACATCTCAAGCCAGAACCACGGCTACGCGGTGGAGAACGACAGCCTGCCGGACGGGGCGGTGCTGAGCTTCGTCAACACGAACGACGGCACCTGCGAGGGCATCACCTACACGGGGTTCCCGGCGTTCAGCGTCCAGTTCCACCCGGAGGCATGCTCCGGCCCCCTGGACACGAGCTTCCTCTTCGACGAATTCGTCTGCCTGATAAACGACCACGGATACTTCCGCCACTACAAGGCTGCCTATGGGCGGATTGACGCGATAAGCTACTTCGCGGGGACAATCGCCGGCACCAAGGCGCGGGCGTCCGGCGGACGGGGAGCCTAAAGACCGGTGGAAACGAGCACTCTCAGCCAGGAAGGGCCCTTCTTCCATGCGACCCTCCCCGCCCAGCTCGTCATGGGGGCGGTGTTCGGCGCGCTGAACATCCAGGCAGTCCAGATGGTGAACCAGCTGCACATCCCCCTCTTCCTGGACGAATTCTTCAACGTCGCGGCGGCCTTCTTCGGCTGGGGGAGCTGCCTCATGTCCATCCTCGTGCACCGGACGCTGACAATCATCATCCCCGCCATGGTGATCCCCGACAAGGTCATCTTCGTCCCGGTGGACGCCCTTTTCGCCCTCTGCGACATCCCGGTGGCCGTGCTGGTGCGCCTGATGTTCCGCAGGGACAGGCAGATATCCGCCGTCAAGCTTCTCCTGTGCGGGATCATCCTCGCCATCATCATCAGCATACTGGGCGGCGGGATATTCGCGTTCCTGTTCACCTACAGCGGCTACGGGGAAGCCTCCTCCGTGCGCTACCTGACCATGATACTGACCGGGAACCGCATCCCCCTCGCACCTTCGGCCATGCTCAGCCGCATCCCCATAAACCTGGTGGACAAGCCCCTCTGCGTCTTCCTAGGCTACCTGATCGCCCTCCTCGTCAGGCGGATATTGCGCCGCTCCGGCACAGCTGCCGGAGGACAGGACTAACAGCCCTGGGCTCAGCCCCGGGGCGGCTCGTCAGGAGACGGCTCCCCGTTACCCCCCCCCCATTTAAGGGAACTTCAACGAACACCTCACAGCCCCCGTCAGGTTCCGACCGTATCCTGAACGTGCCGCCCATGACCTCGGCCCGGCTCCGCATCCCCCGTATGCCGAAGTGCCCGCCGGAAGCATCAGCGTCCGCAAGCTCCGCAGGCAGGGCCGACGGGTCGAAGCCCCTGCCGTCGTCGCTGACAACCAGAACCAGGGAGCGTCCCCCAGAGGGAAGCGTCCCGCCGCGGAAGAGCACGGAGATTTCGTCCGCCCCGGAATGCCGGGACGCGTTGCCGACCGCCTCCTGCATGATGCGGAAAATGTGGAGCCTCTGCTCCGGCGACAGGCCGTTCACGTCCGCGTCCTCCCGGACAGAAACCCGGCAGTCAATGCCGCCGGGCCAGGCATGGGACACGTTGGCCGCCCATTCGGCGAGCACCGTGCGGAAGTCGCCCAGAAGGTCGGGCGGGATGATGTTCCGTATGACCGAGCGCACGTTCTCTATGTTCGCCCCCTCGAGCTTCTCAATCCGCCCGTACAGCTCCCGCGCGTCCGGATCATCGCTGAGGTAGCGGCCGAGGTTCTGCAGGGCAAAGAGCGCGCTCCGGCTGTCCTGCGCTACCGTGTCGTGCAGCTCCTTGTAGATGCGGCCCCGCTCGTCCTCCTGCATCCTGATCGTCGCCGCGCTGACGGCCCGCTCCACCTCCGACTTCCGCCTGAGCTCGGAGAGCTTCCTCTGCTGCCGCAGGAACAGGATCATGGAGACGACCAGCAGGAACGAGAAAAAAGAGAGCAGGAGCAGGATGAGGATGATCACGTGGGAGGACCGGTCGGAATAGAGGCTTGCGATCTGGCCGTAACGCAGCAGCAGGAGGCCCATCTCCTCTCCCGCGTCAGACCTTCCCGATACGGAAAGCTCGAGCATTTCGTCAATTACGTCCCTCAGCTCGGGGATGTCCTGCTCCATCAGGATGAATTCCGGCGAGTCCGCGTAGTCCCGGATCGCGTCATGGAACTGCGGCAGGCCCGTCGCATCCAGCCGTCCGGTTCCGCCACAGGCCTCCGTCCATGCGTTCAGCACCGGGTCACCGGTCGGGCGGGAGGAACAGGCGGCACAGGCGAACAGCAGGACCAGCAGGCCGCTCAGGAAAACCGGCAGGAAGCGGCCTGCCCGCATGCGCGGCATCCTAGTCCCGGCCCCTCAGGCGCAGGAGCTCCGAGCGGGTCCTTACGCCGAACTTGTCGTAGATGCGGCTCATGTAGTTCTCCACCGTGCGGACGTTCTTGTCTATCTCGACGGCTATCTCCGGGTTGCTCTTGCCCTCGCATGCCAGGTCCAGAATCCGCTGCTCGGTCCGGGTCAGGCAGCTGACCGCCTGCCGCACCTGCAGGAAGCGGTCGATGATGTCCCCCTGTATGAAGTGACGGCCGTGCGACACCTCGTTGAGCGCGGTAATGAGGACGCTGGAGTCCGCGTTCTTTGTCACGTATGCGTCCGCGCCAATCTCATTGCCCATCGCGTACTCGACGAAGCCGCCCCAGTCAAAGCTGGAGTAGACGATGCAGGGACAGGGGTTCAGGGAGGCCTTTATGTGGCGGATAATCTCGAAGCCCCGCGTGTTCTCCCTGCCCTCCCCGCCCTTGTCCCTGAAGGACGCATCCACGATGGCGGCAAGGCATCCGCCGTTCCAGGCAAGCCCGCCGGAAGCAGCAGAAAGCTCGTCGAACACGCGGACCGCCTCCTCGTATGCGGAGGCCTCGCCCGCACAGTCCCAGTCGGAATTGTCCGACAGCCACCTTTTTACGCCGTCACGCAGCATGGGATGGTCGTCAAATATGAGATAGCGCAGCCCTAGGCTCTTAGGCATATCTTCCTCCGCCGCCAGCCGTCAGGCCGGTACGGCAAGCATGGCTTTTTTGCAAAGACAAAAATAGAGGGGGCATGGATCTGGCTGCCCCCCCCCCCAAGGCCAAAGGAAAGCTACATGTCCTTGTAGTCAATCGCGATGCCGGACAGGTTGTAGTTGCCGCCGCCGAACATCTTCTGGAAGAAGGTCGCGTGCGCGTCCACGACGATGTTCACCACGTCATCGCAGTCGGGGTACTTCCTCTGGGCCTCCTCCAGAAGCTTCATGTAGCCGTTGGACTTGCTGGCCCCCTCGATGCTGACGCGGCCGAGGATCGTGTAGGTGCTTGCGTCGGCGGGGAAGCTGGTGCTGTCCCCCACGGGCGCGTTGGTGACGCATGAGGCGAAAAACCCGAGCACGAGCATGAGGCCCATCGCGGCGAGGGTGCGCCTGCCGGACTTCATCAACTTTCTTGCAACGATAATCATAGAAAACTCCTTATGGAACTGAAAGTACGGACAGCTTAACTTGTTTTCACAATCAAAACTAGAGTACAACGCACGGAATTTTAGTGAGTTTCAGGGGAATTCGGGGGAATTTCCAGAAAAAAATTTTTACAAGAGGAAACAAAACTGTTTACGCACGCAAACAGAAAAAAATACGTACGTAAACAAAAAAGATTACGTACGTAAACAGAAATGTTGCAGCGTTGCGCCGGGAATGACGCAACGCCGCTTTGGAACGCCAGCGTCCCCAACCCCGGACGGCTCAGTTCAGGGCCTTCGCCATCGCGCTCACGATGCCGACGTAGAGCAGGACGATTACGCCGCTCGCAATGACATAGGGCGCGAGGTGGAATGTCCCCAGGCTCGCGACGACGTTGACGATGATGGCCGCGACCGTGAACAGGACGGACAGCACCGTGATGTTGCTGCCGCCCCGGTCGGCGTAGCGGATGCCGAAGCCGCCCACGAGCAGGACAAGGAAGGTCACTGCGGAAACGCCCAGCATAATCCACTTCTGCTCCTCCGAGGCGTTGGCGGCATACACACCGTAGCCAGCGAGGGCAGCGATACCGACGGAAACAAGCGCGGAAACAGTCTTCAGCCTCATGATTTCACCTCCACAGGGGTTGTTGTTTGGGTCCCGGCCGGAACAGGGGCAGACGGGCCAACGGACGGAGGAACAAGCGCGATCAGCGCGACAAGCTCCGTAAAGTCGGCGGCTGTCTTCCATTCGGACAGGCCGCTTTTCCACACAGGGGTTGATGCCGACACCTGCTTTTCAATCACAAGGCGGGCAATCTCCGTGCCGCTGTAAGGGCCAGCCTGTCTGCCGCCTTGCACGATGTAGTACACTTCTGGCAGCGGTGGTGGCAAAAGCGGCTGTTCACCAGCTTGTGCTGCACCCGGCTGTTGTGCGGCAATCTGTGTCTGCGGAACAGACTGCGAAGCTTGCGGCTGTGCGGCGGCCTCTGGCTGCCCCGCGTACTGGCGGTAGACCGGCTGCATAGGCACGCCCGTCTGCATGGCAGGCTGTGCATACAGCGGCTGCGCGTACACCTGCATCTGCGGCATCTGGCGCATTGAAGCCATCATGTTGTTCATGTTCTGCACGATCTGCTGGCTCATCGCCATGCCCATGCCGAACTCG
>JAFSSU010000272.1 GCA_017450845.1 Treponema sp. | reverse complement strand
GGATGTGCGGGGCTTCTCTTTACTAAGAGTATGCTATCATTGTAACCCAGATTTATCTACTTGTCAGCTACACCAGCGGGTAGTTTTTTGAGAATTTTCAACGATTTTTTAAGAAAAGTGTATCAAAATGACCCAAATCTCACTTTTTTCCGCCCCTCCCCCCGTGAATTGTCGGAAAAGGGGGGAACTCTGCCAGATGTAAGAGGCAAGAGGTGCAAGCATGAAGCATAAGACAAAACAGGCCTTCCCCTCGGAGGAGGAAGCGAAGCTGTTCGGCCGGGAAGTCCTGGCCCTCGCCGCCCGGATGGTCGCGCAGGGCAGAAGGATTTCGCTCAAGGGAGACGTGCCTTTCAAGATGTTCCTTGCCGGCGAGAACAGGGATTCCCGGGTCTGCCTGAGGCATTTCCTGTCGGCGGTCATCGGCAGGGAAGTCAGGCGGGTGAAGGTACGGAACCCGGACATCCTCCCCGACATAGTGGGGAAAAAGCAGCACCGCCTGGACATCAACTGCGAGTTCGACGGGGGCCGGAGGGCGGACATCGAGCTTCAGCTGACCAAGGCGGACGACGATCAGAAAGTGCAGGCCCTGTACTACGGCGGCAAGCTCTTCTCCGGGACGCTCAATGCCGGGGACGACTACGATGTCGCCCCCGCCGTCTACCAGATTTTCCTCACCGACTTCGACCTGTTCGGTGACGGGGAGTTTTACCACCGGGCAATGATGCGGCTGGACGACGGGAGCCTTTTCAGCGACAGGCTGCAGCTGCTGTTCCTGAACCTGAAGGTCCCCGGCAAGGTGGATCCGAGCTTGAAAAAGGCCGCGAACTGGTGTAAATTCATAGCGGGAATAGACAAGCCGGGGGTACTCTCCGAGCTTGGCCGCAAGCCGGACTGGAAGGAGGATCTGACAATGGCACTGAGGGCGTACAACCGTATATCTGCTGAGGAGCGAGCGTGGGCCTACCACCTGTCTACGGACCGGGCGGAGGCGGACTACAAGAACGGGCTCAGGCGGGCCGAGAAACGCGGCCGAGAGGATGGCGAGCGGACAAGGGCTCTGTCTACCGCGCGGAACATGCTGGCAATGGGGCTCGGAACTCCAGGGCAGATTGCGCAGGCGACCGGCCTGCCCCTTGAGGAGGTGGAGGAGCTCGCCGCCGGACCGGAGGCTAGCTCCCGTCCGTAACGTCAACCCCCAGGCCGAAGAGGGCGTAGTCGCCCCGAACCGGGTCGCCGGGACGAAGGATGGTTGTCCCCCAGGGCGGCAGCCACACTCCCGTACCATCTCCCTCCTGCCGTTCCATACGGCGGAAGTGCGAGCAGGACGCGTCCGTGAATGTTGAGGACGACGCGGTGGTGCACGTGTTCAACTGCCGGGCGTACGCGAGGGAGAAGAACCCGGATCTGAGGGCCTTCCTTAAGTACGTGATGAGGAACGAGGCTGAGTCAGACCTGACGAGGAGGATAGAGAGCATGGTCGCAGTGAAGAAGATTCTGGAGGGCTGGAGCTATACCGCCATGAGGGAATACCTCTATGAGCTGGAGCTTAAGGCCGAGGGCAAGGAGGAGGGCGAGCGGGCCAGGGCCCTGTCCGCCGCGCGGAACATGCTGGCCAGGAACTACCCCGTGACGGACATAGCCGAGATAACCGGCCTGTCCCTGGAGGAGGTGGAGGAGCTCGCCGCCGGCCCGGAGGCTAGTCCCCGCCCGTAACGTCAACTCCCAGGCCGAAAAGGGCGTAGTCGCCCCGGACCGGGTCGCCGGGGAATGCCTCGCCCATCGTCGCGGTAAGCTCCACGGCGCACCTGAGCGAGGCTGCCCGCACCTTCCCGCTCGGGGAGGAGGCGAGCAGGCCCAGGCGGGTCGCCTCCTGCATGACGTGGGTGTCAAGCGGCACGAGCAGGCCTGCCTTGTCGTACCATGCCGACCAGAGACCCAAATCGACGGGAGAGGAATCCCGCACCATCCAGCGCAGGAACATGTTCAGCTTCTTGAAGGCGCAGTCCGCAGAGCGGGGAATGAGCGTGCACTTGTCCGGAAAGCATGATGCTATGACCTGGCAGAGATGCCGCTGCCGGGCGGAACTGCCGCCACCTCCGGCCCCCGCCTCCCTGTACTTGTCCCGGAAGTAATTGCCGAGCGACCCCTGCCGCAGTATATCCCGCAAAGTAGCGAACAAGGCCCGCACCGCGCCGTAGCTGTAGGTCCGGTAAAAGGAGGCGGGAGAATCCGGGAAATGCCGTTCCCAGCCCCCCTCCCTTACCCAGTCAGCGGGACTCGCTCCCGCCAGTTCCAGAATCCGCTCCACATGGGAAAGAATCTGTTCCCTCCTGCCGAACGCGAAGGCGGCCGCGACAAAGGCAACCGTCTCCTGGTCTTCCGCCCTGCTATAGCGGTGCATGAAGCAGGAGGGGTCCTTCTCAAGGAAGCCTGCCGTCTCGTACTTGTCCGCAAGGAAGACGAGCCTGTCTTTCAGAGCTTTATCCATGACCGTGACTCCTGCAAGCCTATTCCTCGGGAAGCCAGACCCGCATCTCGTTCTCGCCCCGGTTGGCCCAGGCATAATAGGGAACGAGGGTGATGCCGCAGTCCGCTTCATCCGGCCGCTCATCCGAGTACAGCTCTCCCCTGTCCGCGACCCGCCGGCCTGCGACCGCAAGCTTCCGCACGCCGAAGAGCTCGTCTTTGCTGAAGGGAAGAAGGCGTGGCTCCGCGCCGCGTTTGACCCGCAGGTTCAGCACTCCGCCCGGATTGTCC
>JAFSSU010000029.1 GCA_017450845.1 Treponema sp. | reverse complement strand
GGCCGCCCCCTGCTGGAGCCGCGGTCCATGTTCCCCTTCGGCTTTGTCGTCGCCCTCATGGCTCTCCGCGTCGCCGTCTGGCTGTCAGGCGGCCGGTCGGCACGTAAGCGCCTGCGCGCGCTGCGGCTAGCCTGCCGTGCCGTCCTGCTCGTCCTGTCCTACAGCTGCATGACCTACGCCTTCGCATACGGGAACGCCCAGGCCTCCCAGAAGAAATACACGGACTTCCGCGTCAGCCTCCTGCTGGAGGATCTGGCGCGGGTCATCCCGCCGGACCAGGATGACGTGAGCATCCACGTGCTGAGCGACATAGACTTCACGCTCGCCGTCAGGACGCTGGAGAGGACCTACCCGGTCGCGACGCGGATGATAGAGAACATGGGCGGCCATGCCGTCGTTTTCTACCTGCAGGATTACGGGCTGGGCGTGCGGGCGGAGGAGGACAAGTACACCGGCTGGCAGCCCGACCTGGACGGCTACGAGCTTGCGGCGGACAAGCTCTACCATTCGGTATATGCGAGGGGCAACGACTATTTCGTGGTATTCAAGGAACCGTCCCTGACGCTGAGGGAGTAGGCCCATGACCCTTTCGATCGTTTTTTCAAAGCCCGCCAAGAACGTTGCGGAGGCATTGGGCAGGCCCTACATACGAATCCGCGTCTGGAGGAGGGCAGGGGCTGCCCTCGGGTCCGGGACGGGCGGGGCCGCCTACGACGCGGAGCTCTTCACCGACAGGAAAAAGAAGTACATAATTGAGGAGGACGTTCCCGTCCCCTTCCTTGTGCGCCTGGGCGTGATGACCAGGGCCGGGAAGGTCGTCGCTCAGAAATACGACAAGTTCCGACAGATAAACCGCTTCCTGGAATACGTCGCCGACATACTGGACGAGCTGACCGAGCGCGCGACGGACGGAAAGGGATTCTCGCCTGACCGCCCGCTCAGGGTGATCGACTTCGGCTGCGGCAAGTCCTACCTTACGTTCGCAGTCTACCACTTCCTGACGGGCATCCGCCGCATCGACGCCGACATCACGGGGCTGGACCTGAAGGCGGACGTGATAGCGGACTGCCAGAAGCTCGCGGAGGAATCAGGCTGTGACGGGCTCCGCTTTAAGGTCGGTGACATAGCCGCCTATCCTGATACGGAGAAGCCGGACCTGGTGATAACGCTCCATGCCTGTGACATGGCGACCGACTATGCGCTGGACTGGGCGGTGCGGCAGGGGGCGGCGGCCATCCTCTCCGTCCCCTGCTGCCAGCATGAGATGAACTCCCTCCTGCAGGAGAAGGGCGGCTTTCCGGACACGAGCCCCTTCGCCTCCCTTGCCCGCCACGGGATAATCCGGGAACGGCTTGCCGCCCTCGCCACCGACGCGACCCGCGCGGAGCTGCTGGAACAGGCGGGTTACCGGGTTCAGGTAATGGAGTTCATAGACATGAGCCACACGCCAAAGAACCTGCTTATCCGCGCGGTCAAAAAGCGGGAGGCCGACCGGATAAGCGCGGACGGAAAAAAAGCAGCCTCCCGCTCGCATGAGAGGGAGGCTGCCCTTAGGGAGGCCCTGGGGGTGTCCTATCCGTTCGTCACTTTCCCAAACTGCCGTCGATAGTCTTGATGCTGCCGTCGGGGTTGAACTCGAGCGAGCAGAACTTGACGTTCCGCTTCTGGTTTATTCCGCCGGAACGCTCGCAGTCGTGGTAGAAGAGATACCACTTGCCCTTGTACTCGAGGATCGAATGGTGGGTCGTCCAGCCCAGCACGGGCGTGAGGATTACACCTCCGTAGGTATAGGGGCCGTACACGTTCTTGGATGTGGAATAGCACAGGAGGTGCGTCGTCCCCGTGGAATAGGTGAAGTAATAGGTGTCGCCCCTCTTGAAGAGCCAGGGATCCTCAAAGTAGCGGCGCTCCTCGTCCCCGCCGGTGAGCGGCTTTCCGTTCCCGTCGGTGATGATCAGGTCGCGCGGCTCCTCCGCGAGCTCCTTCATGTTGTCCTTCATCAGGGCAATCTTGGGCGTGCATGCCGCCTCCGTCCCCTTGGGCTCCTTGTTGTCCGCGCTCCACTTGTTGTTCCGATACTGGTCCAGCTGGCCGCCCCAGATTCCTCCGAAGGTCAGGTAGTACTTGCCGTCCGTGTCCGGGTACAGGCAGGGGTCGATGCTGTAGGTCCCCTTGATGTAGTCGCTCTCCGCCTTGAAGGGGCCTGCGGGACCGTCGCCTATGGCCATGCCGATGCGGAACATCCCCTGCTTGTCGCGGGCGGGGAAAACGAAGTAGTACTTGCCGTCCTTCTCCGCGCAGTCCGGTGCCCAGAGCTGCTTGGAGGCCCAGGGAACGTCCTCCAGCCTGAGGACGCAGCCGCAGTCCTTCGGGTAGGTCTCGGTGTCGGGCATCTCGTAGACATGGTAGTCCTTCATGTCATACTGGTCCCCGTTGTCATTGTTCTCGACGTCGATGTCCTCGTCATGCGAGGGATAAATGTAGATTTTCCCGCCAAACACATGGGCTGAAGGGTCTGCCGTATACAAATCGTTGACCAACGGCTTTTTTTCGATCATAGCTCCTCTCTCCTCGGGCACGTTATTATATAGCGAAATGATAGCAGAGACCGCCGGAAACGCAATCGGAAATATTCCCTAGCAGCCTATGATAAGGCGGTGACAGGCTGGCAAGGCCAGCTTTTCCCTGGCAGTTGAACTATCCCCGGCAGGATAGTATACTGGCCTCATGGAGAAACGCTCGCGATACATTTTCTTGCTGTGCCTCGGCATCCTTTTTTTTTCCTGCGGCGGTAAAGAGGCGCGCTCCGCTGATGACGAGTTCAATGCTTTCGAGACCAAGTACGTGGACATAGTGCTGGGGGAGACGGCTGTGGACCTGGAGGCTTCCGTCGTCCTTGTCTCCCACAGGACTGACATGGCCTCGCCCCAGTATGCGGGGCATTCGTGGGAGGATTACATAAAGGACTTCAACCGCCTGTACCCGGGAATAAGGGTTTCCGTGGAGGCGCTGACCGACTATTCGTCTACCGCGACGGCCATGCTCGAGCATGGCAACTGGGGCGACATCATGATGATCCCCATCAACGACAGGGCGCAGTTCTCCAAGTACTTCATCCCCTACGGGACGGAGGAGGAGATTTCCAGGGTCCTGCGCTTTGCCGACCAGTACTCCTACGCGGGCAGGGTCTACGGCATAGCCTCCGCGGGGAACGTGCAGGGAATCGTCTACAACAAGAGGGTTTTCACCGAGGCGGGCATAGACAGGCTGCCCAGGACCCCGGACGAGTTCCTTGCCGACCTCAGGCAGATAAAGGAGAGGACCAAGGCCATCCCCCTTTACACGAACTACGCCTCGGGCTGGCCGCTGCTCCAGTGGGACTACTACATCTCCTGCACCGCCACCGGCAACTCCAGCTTCTTCAACCATGCCCTGCTGCACGCAAAAAATCCCTTCTCCGACCCCGGCGACGGCAGCGGGGCCTACAACGTCTACCGCATCCTCTACCAGGCGGTCGCCGAGGGGCTTATAGAGGAGGACTTCACGGCGACGGACTGGGATGGATGCAAGGGCATGATGAACAGGGGCGACATAGCGACGATGGCCCTCGGCTCCTGGGTCTTCACCCAGATACAGGGCGCGGGCCCGAATCCCGATGACATAGGCTATATGCCTTTCCCGATGGAGGTGGACGGGGTCCAGATAGCCGCCGCGCGGCCTGACAACAACTTCGGCATAAACGTCAGGTCGAGCGCGACGAAGAAGCTTGCGGCGATGGTCTTCGTCAAGTGGATGGTGGAGAAATCCGGCTTCCAGTACAACGAGGGCGAGATTCCCGTTCTGCTCAGCGAGGATATGATCGCTGATGTCTACAGTACCTTCGACGGCATGGAGATAATGGTGGATGCCCCTCCCTTCAGGGGCGAGGAGAACCTCCTGACAGTCCTGAACGCCGACTCCGGCCTTCTGGTAAACCAGGACGGCGAGCGGAAGATCCGCCAGCTCGTGGAGCATGCCGCTGCCGGGGACGTGAGCTTTGACCAGCTCATGGAGATCTGGAACGAACGCTGGGAATGGGCCCAGAAAAAGAACGGCATATCCACGAACTAGCATGGCTGCGACTCATACTGGCAGGCGTATCACGACCGACATGACGCAGGGGGCCATTATCCCCCTGATCGTCCGATTCTCCATGCCCCTTCTGGCGGGGAACCTTTTCCAGCAGCTCTACAATACGGTTGACTGCGTGATAGTCGGCAACTACGTCGGCAAGGAGGCCCTCGCCGCGATAGGCTCCACGGGCTTCCTGATAAATGCCCTGATCGGCTTCTTCATGGGGCTTTCGGCTGGCGGGGCGGTCGTCATCTCCCAGTACTTCGGCGCGAAGGACTACGGCCGGGTGGGCAGGACCGTCCATACCATGCTCGCCGGGAGCCTCATCGCGGGCGTCTCGCTCATCGCATTCGGGCATTTCGCCTCCCCGGTCATGCTCCGCCTTATGGCGACGCCGGACGACGTGTTCGGCATGGCGGACAGCTACCTCCGCATCTACTTCGCGGGCTCCCTCTTCCAGCTGGTATACAACGTCGCTGCGGGAATCCTCCGGGCCCTGGGCGACTCCAGGCGGCCCCTCTACTTCCTGATCGCCTCGTCCCTCATCAATGTCGTCCTGGACTTCGTGCTGGTGCTCGGGCTGGGCATGGGCATAGAGGGGGCCGCCTACGCGACGGTCATCTCCCAGGCGGTCGCGATGGTCCTGGTCCTCCTCGTCATGCTCAGGACCGGGGAGTGCTACCGCCTTGTCCCGGCCAGGCTCAGGATAGACGGTCCCTGCCTTGCCCGCGTCCTGCGCCAGGGGCTTCCCGGCGGCATCCAGATGTCCATCACCGCCTTCTCCAACGTCTTCGTGATGAGCTACATAAACCGCTTCGGCTCCTCCTTCATGGCGGGCTGGGCATGCTTCGGCAAGATAGACCAGTTCTCCATGCTGTCCCTTCAGAGCATCTCGCTCGCAGTGACGACATTCGCCGGGCAGAACTACGGCGCGCTCAGGCTGGACCGCATAAAGAAGGGCTCCGCCGTGTCGCTCGGCCTCGCGCTCTCGTTCGGCATAGTCACGATCCTGGCCTTCGAATTCTGCCCCCGCTTCCTGGTCTCCCTCTTCAACCGGGACGAGGAGGTCCTCTTCTACGGGGTCTGCTTCCTCCGCGCAGGCGCGCCTTTCTATGTCTTCCGCTGCCTGACGATGGTCTTCTCCGGGGCCCTGCGCGGCCTGGGCAACGCGATGGCCCCGACCGTCGTCATGCTCTCCTCCTTCGTCGCCTTCCGCCAGCTCTACCTCTTCGTCATCACCCGGCTGACGGCGAGCTACGTCCCCATGCTCTTCGCCTATCCCGCCGGCTGGGGGCTCTGCGGCATCCTGATGGCCGTCGCATACCTTGCCTTCACGAGGAGCCGGGGCTTCACGGGCCACTTTGCGGGGCAGGCCGGAGGAGGCTCCGGCAAAACTGCATAAATATGCAGGAAAGCTGTGAAAGATGAATAAAAAATCTTGACAGCCCCCATAATTTCCAAGATAATGTCCGTATTATGATTAACGAACTGGCACAAGAGTTGAACGATGCCCTCGCGGGCACGACAGCGGGAAGCCTCCTCTCTGACATGGGGCAGAGGCTCTACTTCCCCAAGGGAATCATCGCCCAGAGCGGCGAGGCCAAGAAGCTCGGCAAGACCGCCAACGGGACGATAGGAATGACCGTCATTGACGGCAGCCCCGTCGCCCTTCCTTCCGTGCAGGAAATCGTCCCTGCCCTCAGCTCGCGGGAGCTGGTCGCCTACGCGCCGACCGCCGGTAACCCCGACCTCCGCGCCATGTGGAAGGAGAGCATCATAAAGAAGAACCCTTCCCTCGAAGGCAAGCTTTTCTCCCTTCCCGCCCTTGTGCCCGGACTGACGGCGGGCATCTCGTACCTTGCCGACCTTTTCCTGGATGAGAATCACTCCCTCATCGCGAGCGACCCCTCCTGGGACAACTACGTGCTCATCGCGAGCGCGAGGCGCAACGCCCCCTTCGTCCAGTTCCGGATGTTCAAGGACGGCAAATTCAACATAGCCGGCCTGAAGGAGAAGATGGAGGAGGAGGCCACCGGCGGCTCCGTCCGCGTCCTTTTGAACTTCCCCCAGAACCCCTCCGGCTACAGCCCGACCGCTGACGAGGCGAAGGAGATCGTCGCCTTCGTCAAGAGCCTCGCCGACAGGGGGGTGAAGGTCATGGTCTGGTGCGACGACGCGTACTTCGGCCTGGACTATGAGGAGAACATAGAGAGGCAGTCCCTCTTCGCATACCTTGCAGACCTGAGCGAGAACGTCCTTGCCGCCAAGATAGATGGCCCGACCAAGGAGGACTTCGCATGGGGCTTCCGCACCGGCTTCATCACGTTCGCGGGCAAGGGCATGACCGAGGCCCAGTACGACGCGCTCGTCAAGAAGCTGATGGGCGCAATCCGCTCCTCCGTCTCCTGCTCGTCCACCGTCCCGCAGTCCCTGCTGCTCCGCGCCTTCCGGAACCCCGGGTTCGAGAAGCAGAAGGCGGATCTCCGCAAGCTGCTGGAGGGCCGCTACAAGAAGGTCCGCGCCTTCGTGGACGGCCACAAGAGCGGCGCGCTGGAGCCCTTGCCCTTCAACTCCGGCTACTTCATGGCATTCGACACCAAGAAGGTCGATGCCGAGGTCCTCAGGCAGACGTTGCTAAAGGAGCGCGGAATCGGTACAATAGCGATTGACGCGCATACCCTGCGCGTCGCATTCAGCAGCCTTGAAGAGGACCAGATTGATACCGTTTACAGCGCGATTTATGAGGAGGCCGAGCGGCTCTCGAAATAGATTCCTTCCGGGGGCAGCGGGGCTTCTTGCCTTCTGCCTCCTGTTTTGTTCCTGCCAGCGCGGGAGGGAGGATCCCGTCGTCATCTGGAGCGACAGGGCGGAGCTTGCCTCATGCGTGGAGCTGTTCAACGCGACCCACGACGTAAAGGCGGTGCTCGTCTACAAGGACAGCGTGTCCCGCTCGCTCCCTCCCGCCCGCGATGAGGTCACCCCGGACCTGGTCATCGGCCCCTGGCTCAAGACTTCCGCCATCAAGAAGAATTTCTCGCCCACGGAGAAGTTCTTCAGCCAGAACAAGCTTCCCAAGCAGATTTTTTATGCCAGCATGCTCGCCTTCGGGGCTTCGGGCGGTACACAGTACCTCCTGCCCGTCAGCTTCAACCTGCCCGCCGTCGTGTTCGGCGAGGATAACGCCGCCTACGTGAAGGACAGCCATATCCTGACCCTGGACCAGATATGGGAGGCGGACGCCGAGTTCTCCGAGGTGGACGACAAGGGCGTGTACCAGAAGATGGGGTTCGCCCCCTCGTGGGACGAGGACTTCCTCTACTTCGCGGCCAAGGCGAAGGGGGCGGCATTCGCGGAGAGCGGCAGCACCTTCTCCTACGACCGGGACGCGCTCGCCTCCGCCGTGAAATACATGCAGAACTGGACCGTCTCCAACCACATGTCCTCTTCGGCCGAGCAGGACTTCATGTTCAGCTACCTCTATAAGCCGGAGAGCGAATGGCTTTCTGAGGGAAGGAGTCTCTTCACCTACATGAGCAGCCGCGAGTTCTACACGATGAAGGGGGACTCCGAGTCCGGCCTCTCGTTCCGCTGGGTCTCGACCGGCAGGGGCATACCGGTGGAGGACGACATGGTCTGCATGGGCCTGTACAAGCGGGCGAGGAACCCCAACAAGGCGGAGGTCTTCATCGAATGGTTCTTCCG
>JAFSSU010000271.1 GCA_017450845.1 Treponema sp. | reverse complement strand
GCTATGTTCCTATCTTCCTGCTGATGCCGCTCATCGCATTGCTGAACGAGAAAGAAAAATGCCCCGCAGAATACGGGGCAGTGATTATCTTCCTTATGATGTTCGCATGTAATTGGACAGTGTGGCCTTACGTTCTCGGCTACCGGGATTTTCCATCCTTGCTTTTCACGATAGGCCTGTACGCTTCGGCGTTCCTTACCGAGCGGACGCTCAGGAAAGAAACTCTCCGTCCAAAAAATTTATAACCCGGGTTTTTCCTCCGAGTCCTCAATGCCAAGAATCTTCTTCGCTTTCTTGGCATTGTTGTTCTTCTTGCTTCCCGGGCCGTCGGCATCCGCGATTTCCTGCACCTTGGATGTCAGGGAGGAATACTGCCCCTTCCGGTAAATGTCCAGGCCGGTTCCCTGAGTCATAACGTCCTTGCTGTCCAGGTACTTACCGCAGACATCGGCAAATTCGGCACGGCCGTACTTCGCGAACTCCTTGCCGAGGGCATAGCGGAGCTGCTTGTGGACATTGTTTTCCAAGGTCGAAGAGGCCAGTTCCAGTATTTCGCTTGTCCCCGCAGTCCCGTCCTTCAGCAGGGCCGCCGCGACGGAAGCCTTGGTCGTGTCACCTGTCTTGGTGTCGGTAATAAGGGAGATCAAGTACTCGTTGGCCTCGGCTGTGCCCAACTCCGCAAGCAGGGTATAGCATTTCTCCTTGACCTGCTTCTCCTCCCCCTTGTCCTTGCAGCGGAAAATCAGGTAGGGTACGGAATCCGTGAGTTTCTTGTCAGATATAACCTTCAGGGACTCAAGGCGGACCTTGTAGGAGGAGTCACGGAGGGCCTGCATGAGGGTTGCGTTCGCCTTCTCGTCGCTGTAGTTGGAAAGCCCCTTGATGACATAGCAGCGCAGGTTAGCGTCAGGGCTTTCAAACAGGTCAATCAGGGCATCCTCAGCCCCTTCCCCCTGCATCGCACCGATTGCCTCGGCGGCATACATACGGCAGAACTGGTCCTCGTCCTCGTTCTCCGCTATCTCGCGAAGCTTGTCATAAGTAGCGGATGCCTTGAGCTTGCCGAGGACTTTCACCAGGGCCTGCTTCTGGGCAGTCGTCAGGTCGTCCCTGTCCAGATACTCGGCGACGAACACCCCCTCGTCCTCGCCGCCGACCTCACCCAGGCAGGTCAGGGCGGCGGTAAAGTAATTCTCGTCCTCCTTGTCGATGATGTCTACGACACCGGGGACGGCAGCGGTGCTTTTTACCGCCGCGCAGTAGGCAAAGCAGGCTGAGACTATGGAAGATTTGGTATCATAGGGATCGTTAATCACCTCAACGGCATAGTCCTCAAGGCAGGGATCCTCCATCTTGGTGAAATACTCCAGCACTTTCTGCTTTACGGCAGGAACCTTGGTCTCAAGGAAGAGGTCGTAGGCAGCATCAGCAAAGCGGGGGTCATCCTCCGCTATCATCACCGAGAGAGCATCGACAATCTGGGTCTCAAGCCCGTACTTGAACGTGTCTGCGCTGTCATCGATGTATTTCTGCTCGGCATGGTCGGGGTAATTGTCCGTAACAGCCTGAAGCTTCTCCGGCGCGGCGGCGGCGGGACGTTTGGCATTCGGATAGACCTTCTCCTTTTTCACGTAGGAGGAAGCTTGCTCTTCTTCCCCTCCCCCGCCCGACTGGGCTTCGAGGTATTGCTGTACGACAGGGTCAAGGGCTTCCCCTTCCTGGGCAAAACAAAGGCTATCTACGGCGAGAATGGCCAGAACAACCGCTACAACAGTCTTTTTCATCACATTACCTCTATTCGATTAACGGAATTCTCTACGGAATAAAACAGTCCCGGACCGAAATTGTTTCGTCTCGTTTGACTTTTTCCTCATTTCGGGGTATGATTTGTCCATGCAGGACAGACAGCTTCCCGGATACGAAGATTTCCTCAACTACTACGACAAGGTTCAGCTCATCCTTCGGGACCGGGGCAGGAATGGTCAGGACACCCGGCTCTTTGCCCAGTACGTGTCAGTCTGCTATGCCTACGTCAGGAGTCTCAGCCCCTATGAGCTGCAGTGCCTGTGCGAGGCCATGCCGGACATAGAGGAAAAAATCGAGGTCATCTGCAGCCTGCACGAAAGAATCCGCATAGCCATTCAGGAAGCCTTCCAAGAAACGAGCCGTAAGTCAGGGCAATAGTCAGGGCAACGCCGGACAATAGCCGGCCCTGCCCCATATTCTTTCTCTCAGCCCAAGGACGAAGTGTCCAGGCAGTCAAATCCTTCTATAAGCTTTTTCGCCACGGCGATTATCTTCTTCAGGTCTCCAGTGCGTCCGCCCTCGATGTTGAGAGGCATGACCGGGTCATGCAGGCTCAGGCGCAAAAGCAGCCAGCCCTGAACGTCCGCGTCATGGAATGAAATCCTTACACCTTCATATGACTCGGGCAAATCATAGCCGGCCTTTATCGCGCGTGACTTGAATTCCTCCAGCACCTTCGTACCGTAAGCCTTGAAGTCCTCCGTGTTTATCTTGAAGCGGTACTCACCTTCCTCGACGAGCGGCGGAAGGTCCTCAATCAGGCTGCCAAGCTTCTTGCCCGACCGGGAGGCCTTGGCGAGGGCGGCAATCAGCTCCACGGCAAGGAAAGCCCCGTCGTCCAGATAGTAGTTGTCCTTCAAAGCCCCGTGTCCTGAGGTCTCCATTGCGAGGGGAGAGACAGTACCTGCGGCGTTCAGTTCCTTGCACTTGTCTATGACGTTCTTGTAGCCTCGCATGTATCGCAGGTGACGGAGCCCCAGCTTCTTCTCCAGGAACTCGGTGAGCCTGTCGGATGTCACGGAGTCAGTGATTATCGTGGAGCCGGGATAGGACGGAGCAAGAATCGCGCTGACAAGGGCAATTATCGCATCGCGGTTCACCTGCTCTCCTGAGTCCAGCACGGCGGACATGCGGTCCACGTCCGTGTCAAAGATGAGACCAAGGTCAGCCTTGCTCCCGACTGTCGCCTCCTGTATGGCCCGCATCGCCTCCTTGTTCTCCGGGTTGGGTATGTGATTGGGGAACATCCCGTCAGGCTCAAGGTAACGGCTTCCCTTTGTGTCCGCACCGAGGGGGTCAAGGATTTTGGAGACAAAGAACCCAGCATCCCCGTTTCCCGCATCGACGACGATTCTCAAACCGGAAAGAGGCTTGTCCCCTTCCTTCGCGCCGAGTTTCTTCACGATGGAAGAGCGGAGATAGGATGCATAGAGGTCAAGCAGATCGAACTTCTCAAAAGATGCTGTATTCCCCCGGGAAGCATCCAGTGAGGCCGCCTCCTTCAGGATTGCGGCGATGTCCGCCTTCTCAAGCCCGCCGTCCTCCTTGAAGAACTTTATTCCGTTGCGGTTGAAGGGAAGGTGGCTCGCCGTTATCATCACGGAAGCATCATACTTCGTCTGTGGCAGCACTATGGACATGAACATCGCGGGCGTGGTCGCAAGGCCGCAGTCTATGACCTTCGAGCCTTCCGAGGCAAGCCCCGCGCAGACTGCCCCCTGCAAGTCCGGCCCGGACACACGGGCATCCCGTCCCACGCCGATTTTCAGGGACGAGGCATCCCGCCCCAGGCTCTTGGAAAGCCATCGCGAATAGGCCTGCCCTATCTTGTAGCAGCGTTCCCATGTGAGGTTGACGGCCTCTCCTTCCACGCCTTCCACTGCGACACCCCGGATGTCGCTCCCGTTCTGCAGCTTGACAATATCGCTGTCCATAAAAAACCCTCCGAAAAAATGTCTATTTATGATAAGTCAATTCAGCCTGAATGACAAGTGCAGGAAGTCCAGCCCTGTCGCCCGGAAACAAAGTGCCCCCCTCTCCCCGTCAGTCCGCACGGAAGACGGATTGTAGAGAGAATCCCCCCTGACCGGGAAGCCCAGCCATGCAAGATGACAGCGCACCTGATGCCGGTAGCCCCGGGTTATGCGGCATCTGACGATGGCTTCACCCCTTCCGCAACCGTCCGTCTCCACTAGGATTTCCGTCCTGTACAGGCCGGGCGAGGCTTTCTTTTGTGCCGCAGGACCGGCCTCTTCCGTAACCGGGCGGACGGACCTGCCATGAAGCCCCCAGGGGCGGAAGCGGCTTTCCACGGAAAAGAGTCTTTGCCCGCCTCTGTCAAATTCTCCCGTGGACGGGCGGGGCGGGAAGCCGTCTTGAAGGGGCAAAGCCCGCGCATCATCACATTCCGCGGAGTAACTTTTGACGAACCTTCCCTCCTCCTGCTCGGCGATGAGGAGCTCATAGAAGCTCTGGCTTGCGGCAATGAGGAGAAGGCCTGATGTCTCCGTGTCCAAGCGGTGGACCAAGCCTCCCTCCACCGGCTTACGTCCCCTCACTCCAGCAATCTCAGGAAAGTCATGGAGCAGCCGTGTAACCGCACTGTCGTCCCCCTCCCTGAGCGGCGCACTCGCAAGGCCTGCGGGTTTGTCCACAATGAGGAAGGGCTCTTCCGCTGTCGGTTCATGGATCAGCTTTATTCCGTTCAAAACAGTCCTGTCAGTCACCGGACCGCCTCCTGACCAGCCTTTGGGAGGATGACCTTCTTGTATTTCCGGTGAAGGACGCGCATCACATCGCGGAAGCGGGCGGGCGTAGAGGAACGGAACCCGCTGGCCTTCCAGTCACCGGGAAGCCGTATCTTCAGGAGGCGGGCATGGAGCATAAGGGTCGCATGCGGGAAGTTTTTGTCTTCATGCCCGTACAAGCTGTCGCCCAGCACCGGACAGTTCAGGTAACGCATGTGGACACGGATCTGGTGTGTCCTCCCGGTCGCAAGGCGGAGCACCACAAGGGAATACTCCCCATAACAGGCAATGCAGCGGTATGTGGTCTCGGCGTACTTGCCTTCCCCGCTCCCCGCCACAGCCTTGAAACGCTTCCGGTCCCGGGGGTCGCGGACAATCCAGGTCCTGATGACCCCCTGCGATGCGGGCGGCCTTCCCTGGCAGATGGCGATGTACTCCTTTACCATCCTGCGGTGATTCCTGAACTGGGCGGCAAGCCATTCCTGGCTTGCCGAGTCCTTCGCGGTTATGATGACCCCGGACGTGTCCTTGTCCAGGCGGTGGACGATTCCCGGACGACGGGAAAGGAGGAGCTCGGACTCGGGTGCATCTTTTTTCTGCTCGATTTTCTCTCGCCCCAGATGATACAGAAGGGCATTCACCAGCGTTCCCTTCCAGTTCCCCGCCGCAGGATGCGTCACCATTCCCTGTGCCTTGTCTATGACACAGACGCGGGAATCTTCGTAGATGATGCTGAGAGGGATATTCTCTGGCTCGATGTCGTCAGGGACCGTGTCCTCCCAGTCAATGAGAATCTGGTCTCCCGGCCGGATCTTGTAGGATGGCTTCCGGGCTTTGCCGTTGACAAGAATCTGGAGCAAACCGCTCTTCAGGTGGCTTCTGTTCATTCCGCCAGGCAGGGAGGCGACATAGCTGTCCAGCCGGCCTCCGCCGGCATAATCATCGGGAACTTGTATGGAAAAGCTCGGCATAGCTAGTCTTCCGTTTCTTCCGCCACTTTCCGGCGGTTGTTCTCGCGCAAAAGCTGCCCCGCCTCCTCGGGGGTCAGGGGCGTTATGCCCTCCCGGTCCTTGGCCTCCTGCAAGAGCCGCTCGCGCTCCGCTTTCTTGCGCCTTGCCAGGTTGACAAAGAAATCCGTCAGACCTATTCCCAGGCTGACCCCTGCGGTCACGCCGACCATCGTCCAGATTTCCTCCTTCTCAAAGGCATCCTTGGGGCTGAAGGGGTTCGGGAACCTGTCTGTCTTGCCGGAAAAATACTTGTAGCCACCGTAGCTCCCGACGACCCAGAGGCCGACGAAAGGTACGGAACCTAAGCTTATTATCTCACCCCGCCTCATGTCCCTGGCCCACTGGGGAAACTCGTCCTCAGCATAGGGAAGGGCCTCCGTGTCGTTCTCGGTGACGGGGCTCGTGTCCACCGGTTCCAGCTCGCTTTCCTCAGCGAAGATTCGGCAGGAATTTGTCAGGAGAAAAAGAAATACAGCAATGAAGCACAGCCTATTTCTTGACGGCACTTTCCAGGCCCCAGATTTTGACTTCCTTTCCTGTCAGCTTCCACAGGGCTTCAATAAAGAAGTAATCCCCGTAGACAATCGGGAAGTCATGCTCTTTGTCATGGTAGGCGGCGGTGCAGCGTTCCAGAAGCTCATCCCTGTCCTTGTCCAGGCAGAGCCTGTTCTTTACGAGGGCCTCCAGCATCTTGGTCGCTGCGAAGAAGAAAGCCTCCGCGTACTGCACGTCCAGCTTGCTCAGCTCTATCAGGCCGCATGCCGCAATCGCCGCCGCCGAGGAGTCCTCCCAAGTGCAGTCCTCCGGCTGACAGAAGTCCACCGGGATAAGGAAGGAATCTGGTATTTTGGACAGGAAGTAGGTCGCGACGTGCTGTGCCCCCTCCAGGTAGAAGTCTTCCTTGGTATGCAGGTACGAGAGTGTCAGCCCGTACAGGGCCCATGCCTGCCCGCGCGTCCAGCTGGAGCCTTCCTGCAGGCCCTGCCCGCCATACGTCCTGAGGAACTCGCCGCTCTTGGGGTCGAATTCCGCTATGTGCACGGCAGACCCGTCCTCGCGGATAAAGTGCGAGAGAACGGTATCGACATGCTTGGTCGCAATCACATGGTAACGGTAATCCCCGGTTGCCCTCGCCGCCCAGTAGAGGAGCGGAAGGTTCATCAGGCAGTCGATTATCGCATATCCAGCCCGGGTTTTCTTGCCCTCCTCGTTCCATGCGCGGATGAAATTCCCCGTGGAGTTGAAGCGGCCTGCGAGGTTGTCAGCCGCGAGGCGGAGGCGGTTGTAGGAGGACTTGCTGCGGGTCAGCGCGAACGAGGCGTATGATGTGGGAAGCCAGCGGAAACCTGCGTCATGGTCCATCGACTTATAGTCAAGGAAAACCTTGTCCATCTGCGCCTCGGTCCAGTCCGCGCTCTCCTTGAAAACCGGGTTTCCCGTTGCCTTGAATAGCTGCCAGTTTATGCCGCCCCAGAAACCGTTCGTCCACCAGCCGATGCTCTCCTTGGAGCAGTCGTTCCACACGCCGTCCTTGGCGACATAGGGAATCTTATCCTTGTTGCGCATGACGACGTACTCCATCTTTGAGATTATCTTCTCGGAAAGGCCCTCGGCCCACTTCCGGTATGCCTCATCTATCTCTGTCATATCCGTCTCCCTACATTACCCTCGGGCCGAAAATTGCGGTCCCTATCCTGACCATCGTGCTGCCTTCCTCGACGGCAATCCGGTAATCCCCGCTCATTCCCATGCTGAGCTCGGTCATCGGCAAGGAAGGAAAGTCCCTGCCGATTTTTTCCCGGAGCAGACGGAGGCTGGAGAAGGATTTGCGTACCAAGGCCTCGTCCTCCGTGAAAGGAGCCATCGTCATAAGGCCGGAGGGGATGACATGCGGGTAGGCTCCCCTCGCGCAGTTTTCCAAGGACGCATACAGGTCTGCCTCATCAGCATAGCCGGCCTTGGATTCCTCACCCGTGTGCATCTCAAACAAGACCTTTATGCTCTTGCCGAGGGCGGAAGAGCGCTTCTCTATCTCAGAAAGAACTTCCTCACGGTCCACGGATTGGATGCAGCTCGCTATCTCGACGGCCTTCTTGACCTTGTTGAGCTGCAAGGTCCCGATTATGTGAAGCTCAGGCTTTCCTCCAGGGAATTCACCGGAGGATACACGACCTTCCAGCTCCGTGAACTTGGAATAAGCCTCCTGAACCCGGTTCTCACCGAAGAGAAGCTGACCGGCTTTTACCGCGGCAAGAATCTCGTCCAGTGGGTGGAACTTGCTGACGGCGCAGAGACGGACATCTTCCGGACTACGGCCGGAAGCTTTCGTGATATCGGCAAGGTCGGACAAAACCTTGCCCAGATTTTCTTTTATTTCATTTTCAGTCATCAATAAGCCTTCTATGTCTTCCTATACTAGCACACTACGGGCGAAAGGAAAAGAGCGTATCGGCGAGGGATGCGAACTGCTCCACGCTTAGGTTCTCCGCCCGCTCCCCCTTGGAGACCCCTGCCAGGGAAAACAACTCGTCCGCAGGCACGCCCGGAGGCAGGAGAGGCTTTATATTGTTCAGCAGGGTCTTACGCCTCTGGGAAAAGAGGGCATGCACGAGCGAGACGAATGTCTTGGAATCCTTCAGATCAACAGGCTTCTTCCTGGGAGTGAACAGCACTGCCTGAGAGGCGACGTTGGGCCGGGGCCAGAAGCAGCCAGGGGCAAGGTCAACGCATGCCTTCACGTCGTAAAGCCACTGGCACAACACGGAAAAGGAGGAATTGTCCTTGCTGCCCGGTTTGGCACGCATCCTGTCCGCAACCTCACGCTGGACAGTGAAGACACAGCGTGAAAAGCATACGCCAGAGGTAATCGTATCTGCGATGAAAGTCGCGGCTATGTTATAAGGGAGGTTCCCGAAGAGCTTGATTTTACCCACAGTTTTTCCTGATACGCCGAGCTCTTTCTTCCAGTTCTTGAGCACGTCCCCGGCGACTATGCGGAAAGAGCCTTGCTCCGCCTCGGCGGCAAAATAGCCCCCGAGCAGGCCGATGAAGCCCCTGTCCAGCTCGAAGGCTGTGACATCCGCAGCTCCTGCAAGCAGTCCGCTCGTCATCGCACCGAGCCCCGGCCCCACCTCCCAGACTGTCTCGCCGGGGGCAAGCTCCAAGAGGGCGATTATCTTCTCACGCGCGTCCGGGCTCGTCAGGAAATTCTGCCCGAACTTCTTCTGCATCGCGAAGCCCTTCTCGTCAAGGATTCTCTTCAAGGCCTGTGGTGAGTTGTAATCGGGACAGTTCATCACTCAATGTTAGCACATCGGGACGAATCCTGCAAGCACAACTGTCAGCCGGACACGCCGAAAATCATGTTCGGAATTATGGATGAAGGCAGAGAACAATGCGTGCAGGGCACGGTATACATTGGGACGGTTCGCAGCCCCGCTCGCACAGCAGCAGGCAGGGCCGTAGCTACATCTCGCTGGCCCGGCTCATGAAGCAGGCGATTCCCTCGGTCAGGAACTTCTTGCGCAGCTTCCGCACTATGGCATAAATTTTCTTGGCTTCCGCCTTGTCGCAGTATATGACGTACATCATGTTCAGCTGAGGCCAGACCGCATCGCCAAGCTTTGGGTCGCTGCAACCCGCCCCCATCACAGACTCGAACTTGGTAAATTTCCGGCCGACAGCTTCTTCCCGGAAGGCCTGCTGAAAATCCTCCTCGAGGGCCTGCGAGAAAATCAGCTCAAGGCGTACCCTCTGGGGAAAGCCATTCGTTCCGCCGCCATTAGTTTCCATCCAGTACCTCCACGGCGGCAAGGCTGCCCAGCCGCCTCTTGGATGCCTGCTCCGCCTTGAGCTCCCTCGCTTTCCGCCTCGCCTCCTTGCGCCTGGCTTTGTTCAGCCTGTGCTTGTTGACGATGAAGTATATCGACGGCATAAGGAAGAGGGTCATCAGCGAGCCGAAGGTCATGCCGCCGAAGACAGTCAGGCTTATCGGCTGCATCATCTCGCTTCCCTCCGCCGGGAAGAATGCCATCGGGGCGAGGGAGATGACGGTCGTCAGCGTGCTCATAAGAATCGGGCGCAGGCGGCTCTTGGCGGCCTGAACGCACGCCTCCTCCAGCTCCAGCCCCCTCTTGCGCAGCAGGTTCGTGTAGTCCACCAGGACGATTCCGTTGTTTACTATCGTACCTACGAGGACCAGAATTCCCATGACGGTGATGATGTTCAGCTGCTGGCCCGTAATCAGGTAAATCATGATGACACCGATGAATGAGAAGGGAATCGTCACAAGTATGATGAAGGGGTCTATGAGCGACTCGAACTGGCTTGCCATTACGACGAAGACCAAGGCCGCCGCCATTATGACGATTGCGGCGAAATTCACTACGGACTCAATCATGTCCTCGTAGTCTCCCGAGAACGTTATAGTCATGTTCTCATCCTTGGGGATGTTGTCGTCCATGACCTGCTTGACCCTGGTCTGCACCTGGTCAAGCGATATTCCCGCCACCGGCTCCAGCGTGACGTGCAGCATACGGGCCTGGTTCTCGCGCAGGATAGAGACCGGGGATGTGTCCTCCACGTAGGACGCTATGGAAGAGAGGGGGACGCGGACCCCGGAGTTGTTCATGACGAAAATCTGGTCCAGGTCCGAGATTTTGTTCTTGTCCGCCTCGGAAAGCTGCACCACCACGTCTATGTCATCCCCGCCTTTGGTATAGCGGCTTGCGGTCGTGCCGTTTATCGCGGCGGAAATCTCAGATCCGACCCCGTAGATGTTCAGGCCCATGTCGTAGAGCTTGTCGCGGTCCACGAAAATCTCCACCTGGGGGAGGCCCTCCTCCAAGTCGGTGCTGACCGACTGCACCACGTCCGTAGCATTCTCCTCCAAGACCTTCTTTATCGTCTCCGCCGTGGAGCGAAGGAGAGTCAGGTCGTTGCTCCGTAAATCTATGCTTATCCCGCCGGAGGACACCCCTGACATGCTGTTGGACGAAAAGCTCAGGCTTGCCCCGGGGAACATCGAGAAATACTTGCGGAGCTTTGCCTTCGCGCTCGCCTCGTTGTCGTAGCCTTCGAGCCTCTCTGCCTCCGGGTAGAGCGAGTAGGTGACGGAGGCTGCGTTTGTCTCTGCCGAGGAGGAGAACCAGCCGCTTCCCCCTATGGTGACGGAGGTGTACTTCACGCCCTTGAGCTCTCCCTGGGCCGCCCTGACGAATTCCCCGACAGTCTCGTTCGTCGTGGAAAGCGACGTCCCCTTGGGCAGGTCAAAGCTCACCGTCACGGTGTCGGACGGGGATGCGGGCATGAAGATGAAGCCGATGAATTTTATCGCGAACACCGAGCCGAAGAGCGTCAGGATGACAAGGAAGATGAAAAGCCAGCGCAGGTGCAGGACAAAGCGCACCCCCTTGGCATAACCGCTGTCTATCGCGCCGAATATGCCGTCTATCCTCCTGTTTATCCCGTAGCTTATCCCCCTCCTTCCTTCGGCGAGCCTCGTTATCTTGAGATACCTGGATGTCAGCACCGGGACAAGCGCGATGGCGACGACGAGGGAGCAGATGAGGGAATAGATTATCGTGAAGGCAAGGTCGTTGAAAAACTGGCCCATTATGCCCAGCTGAGTCTTGAACAGGAGCATCGGGAGGAAGATGCATACGGAAGTCAGCGTACTCGCAGTGATGGACATAACCATCTCGCGCGAACCGAGGATTGCGGCGACGGTCGGCTTGGATCCTTTTTGCGTATAGGAGAAGATATTCTCCAGGACGACTATCGAGTTGTCAACGAGCATCCCGATTCCGAGCAGGAGGCCTCCGAGCGAGATCATATTCAGCGTGATGCCCGTGAAATACATCAAAAGCAGGGTTATGCAGACGGATATCGGGATGGCAAGTCCTATGATTATCGTGCTCTTGAAGGAGCGAAGGAAGACGAAGAGGACGATGATGGCGAGGGCCGCTCCCATGATGACGGACTTCACGACCTCGGCTATCGTCTGCTCGATGATGTCCGTCGTGTTGGAGGTCTCGATTATGTCCACGTCCGAGGGAAGTTCGGTCCTTATGTTCTTCATCGCCGCGCGGACCTTCTTTGCCGCGCTGACGGAGTTGGAGCCGCTCTGCTTGGTGACGCTCAGGATGACGCACTGCTCGCCGTCCAGGTATGCGTAGCTGCTCTCGGTCTTGTAGCCCTCGTAAACGTCGGCTATGTCGCGCAGGCGTATCGTCTTGACTTCTGGGGCTGACATGCCGTCTCCCTGCGCGGCCTTGTAGGACACGACTGTGTTCTTGAGGTCGTCCAGGCTGGAGTACTTGCCGTTGGTCTTGAGCGTGTAGTTCTTCTCGCCCGTCCGCATCGTACCGCCGGAGGACTGGATATTCTGGGCCCCGATCATCTGGGCGACAGTTGAAATTGAAAGCCCGTATGCCTCAAGCCTGTCACGGGGAATGTCCACATTGACGGACTTGACACGCCCTCCGGAAACGCTCGCGGAGGCAACTCCGTCTATCTGTTCGAGCCGAGGCTGCACTATGTCCTCCGCATAGTCGCGGAGTTCCTCGGCGGTGCGGTTGCCCTTGAGCGCCAGCGTCATCATAGGCAGCATGGACGGGTCGGCCTTTATCGTAATCGGGGTCTCCGCGTCGGAAGGCAGGTAGGCGCGCACCAGGTCTATCTTGTCACGTATCTCGTTGGCAGCCTCGTCGAGCGATGCGCCGTAGTTCAGCTCCAGTATGACGAGGCTCTGCCCTGCTGATGACTGGGACTGCATCTTCTTGAGCCCGGAAAGCCCCGACAGGGAGGACTCCAGCGTGCGCGTAAGGCTCTGCTCCACCTCCTCAGGTCCTGCGTTGGGGTAGCTCGTCATGATCATCATGTAGGGCAGTTCCATGTCGGGGAACATGTCCATCGGAAGCTTGAGAGTGCAGTATATTCCCAGCGCTATAAGCATGATGAATACGAGGAGGGTCGTGACCGGCTTCTTTACAGCCAGCTCCGAGATGCTCATTTGCCCACCTCCTTGCCCTGACTGTCCGCGCCTGTTGAGGATATTACCCTGACCGGCGAGCCGTCGTTGAGCAGGGACTGGCCCTTGCTGACTATCTCATCCCCGGCGGCAAGACCCTCGGTTATCTCGCACTTGTCATCGACGGTCATCCCCCGGCTGACTTTCTGCAGGCGGGCGACCTGCTGGCCGGATCCAGGGACAATCTTGAACACGTAGCTCTCACCTTCCCTCGTGACTATCGTCCCGGCGGGGATGACTATCGCGTTCCTTATGCTGTCCGTTATCAGGCGGATCCTAGCGTACATACCGACCTTGACGCGGGGATCGGGCGGCGTCAGGCGGAGCTTTATCGCCATCGTGCGGGTCATCGTGTCCAGCACCGGGCTCACCTCTGACACCTTCGCGCTGAAGGTCTCGCCTGGGTATGCGTCCAGAGTGACGGAAGCGGACTGCCCCAGCTTGACGCGGCTGACAAAGCGCTCGGCGACGCTCGTCTTTATCTCCAGGTCGTCGGTCGAGCTTATGCGGGCTATGACCATCGCCTGTGAGACCGTTGCCCCGACCGTCGGCGTGAAGGAGATAATCCTGCCCGACGCAGGAGCCTTGACAGGGCTTGCCTTATAGGTCATGCCGGGCCGGCTCGCGTCCACGTAAGCTATAATCTCGTCTTTCTTTACCCGTTCGCCGATGGAAACGAGTATGCGGGTCAGCTTGCCAGCCTGGTCGGGCATCACGTCAACCGAGGCGACGGAAGCGACATCCCCTCCGAACTCCAGGTACTCGTCCAGGTTCCCGCCCGAGATCCTGTAGGAGTTGACGGCATAGATGACCTCTTCCTCCTCTTCCGCCACCGGGGCGGCGGCCTCTTTCTTCTTGCAGGAGGAAATGCTGAATGCCGCGATAATGCAGATGGCCACGGCAGGCACTGTCTTTCTCATGTTATTTAGCCTCCAAAAAATCCACGTTCAAAAGCTGCTCCAGGTCGAGCAGGGCGGATATGTAGTTGAACTTTTGGCTCAGGAGCCCGAGCTTGGTCTGATTCAGCTGACTCTCCGCATCCTTCAGGTCCAGAAGCTCGGTCACACCGGACTGGTAGGCCTGCTCCATTGCCCGGTAGGACCGCTGGGCCAGGTCTATGTTCCGGCTCATCGCCTCTATCTGCTCACGGGATGACCGCATCGTGTCCACCGCCTTGCGTACCTGCATCTTCTGGTTCTCCCTCAGTGTCTCAAGGGAGATGTCAAGCTTGCGGATGTTGTCTTTGAGTTCCGCCGCCTGAAGCCGTGTCTGCGAGAAGGGCAGCAGGTTCGTGATGTTCCATGCTAGCGTCGCACTGAGCGCGCCGGAGTCCTTCCAGTTGTCCGCCTCGAACCAGTTGGTGTCGAAGGCATTGGTCAGCATGGGCTGGAAGCCCCAGCTCAGGGCGAGCGCGGGTGCGAGCGACAGGTTCAGGGCCTTCTGATTGTGCACCAGGCCGTCCCTCGTGCTCATGAGCGACTTGATGTCCGGCGCGTTCCCTCCGTAGTCGGCGACAAGCTTGTCCGCGTCCAGGTCCACGTAGACAGGCTCCACGGACCCCGAGAGAGTTATCTTGGTGCCGACGGGCAGACCGAGAAGGAAGGCGAAGGTGTCCAGCTGCTGGTTGAGAGTCCGCCTGGCCTCCGCCACCGAAGGCTTCATGTTCTCGTAGGAAACGTAGGCCTGCAGGTAGCTCAGTTCCGGAACCTTGCCGTCGTCCCAGTTGCTCCTTGCCTGCGCGCTCCTACGGCGGGCAGTCTCGAGCGACTGCTCCTGGAGCTTGATGTTCTCCTGCTGCAGGAGGAGGCCGTAAAAGAGCTTCTTGACGCTCGTCACGGTTTCCCTCTTGCTCTGCTCCCAGCTTATCTCGCCGCCCTCGTAGGCTGACTTGCTCGCCTTTATCTGCTCGATGTAGGCGAGGCTCAGGTTCAGGCTGACCCCCAGGTTGCCGACCGCCGCCCAATGCATGGACTCGGTCTCGTCCGGATAACTGACATGCGGGACTTCGCTGTATGTCGCAGGGCCTTCCTGCCCCATCATCGCATACGGCAGATTCTGCATGACGGCCCCCATCTTCCCCATCGCGTTAGACAAATCTATCATTTGGTTGGCCATGTCGATCGAGCTGTTCGCCGCGTCCATGTTGATTGAATTCTGACGGCTCATCGTCCCGCTCACCTGAACGGTCGGGACAAAGACGTTCCAGGAGTACTTGGCCGCCCGCCTCTTTATCTCCAGATCTATGTCCGCGCTTTTCAATGTCCTGCTGTTCTTGACGGCATAATCAACCGCCTCGT
>JAFSSU010000028.1 GCA_017450845.1 Treponema sp. | reverse complement strand
TGTGCTCATAAAGCCCGTCAAGGAGCTGAACGTGCCGGCGGGCGTCTGGGCCTTCATGCTCGACCATGCCGGGACCGTCATGTACCACCCGGCGGCCGCCCAAGGCGGGAACATCCTGACCAGCCCCGGCGAGGGGCACGAGGACCTCATCCAGTATTCGCAGAAGATGGTCAACGGCGAGTCCGGCAAGGCCTGGATTAAATCGTACACCGGGAACGGCCAGGACCTGCTGATATACGACTGCATAAAGGACACTCCCTGGGCGTTCGGCCTCACTGTCTCCCAGGGAACGATTGAGGCCCTGGGCAACAAGATAGCCCTCGCCTCCACGGGCTTCGGCGTGGGGGTGCTGCTCACGATCCTCCTCCTGGGAGGGTTCGTCCTCGTCGCCGCCCTCAAGCCACTCCGTACCGTCCGCGACACCATCCACGGAATCGCGACCGGTAACGCGGACCTGACGCGCAGGATCGAGGTCAGCTCCGGCAACGAGATAGGCCAGGTCGTGCAGGGCTTCAACCAGTTCACGGGCAAGCTGCAGGACATCATACGGGAGGTCAAGGCCTCCAAGAACGAGCTCGGGATCGCAGGAAGCGACATGGCCGCCTCCGCCCAGGACACCGCGAGCGCGATCAACCAGATCATCGCGAACATAGACAACTTCGGCCATCAGATAGACAACCAGAAGAAGAGCGTGGACCAGACGGCCGGGGCGGTGGACGAAATCTCCGCCAACGTGGACTCGCTCAACAAGATGATAGAGGGCCAGTCCGGCGGCGTGTCGCAGGCGAGCGCTGCCGTCGAGCAGATGATAGGCAACATCACCGCCGTCACCACGTCTGTGGAGCGGATGAAGGACGTGTTCAGCGACCTGCAGTCCCACTCCCAGGAAGGCTTCCACAAGCTGGAGGCCGTCAGCCAGAAGGTCTCCGCGATCGAAAGCCAGTCCGCCACCCTGCAGGACGCGAACGCCGCCATCTCCAGCATAGCGGAGCAGACCAACCTGCTCGCCATGAACGCCGCGATTGAGGCGGCCCACGCGGGCGAGGCGGGAAAGGGATTCGCGGTCGTCGCAGACGAGATCCGGAAGCTCTCCGAGACTTCCGGCCAGCAGTCCACCCAGATAAGCAACCAGCTCAAGCAGATCATGGGCTCCATCGCGGACGTTGTCCATGCCTCCGAGGAGGCGAGCAAGACCTTCGCCCAGGTCTCGCAGGAGCTTGCCGACACCGACCAGCTGGTCATGCAGGTGCGGACGGCGATGGAGGAGCAGAACCAGGGATCCAAGCAGATCGTCGGCGCGCTCAAGATGATGAACGACAGCACGCAGGAAGTCAAGGTCGCCTCCGAGGAGATGCACGAGGGCAACAAGCTCATCCTGTCCGAGGTGCAGATGCTGCAGGACGTGACCATTTCCATGAAGCAGAGCATGGACGAGATGCTCTCCGGGGCCAAAAAGATAAACGAGACCGGCATGGCCCTCAAGGAGGTTTCCGACCGCATGGAGCAGTCAATCGGCAAGATAGGCAAGCAGATAGACGAGTTCAAGGTGTGACCTGACGGCAAGCTTCATCCCTGGCCTGGGGGCAACAGTGCCTGTAGGCTGGGGACAACATTTCGGATTTTCCTTAAAGAATAGTTGTAAATTTCACAAAAAACTACCCATAAGTGTAGGTGACAGATTCGGACAACGGGTTTATAATAGTCGCAACCTTAAAGGCAAGGAGTGCCCGCGCATGGAAAAAATGATGTCAGCCATATCTTCAGTAGTTAGCACTAGCTTACGGGGGGGGGGGCAAAACTAACATACCTCCTTCTCCTGATTTCCCTTCTGTTAATAAGCTCCTGTAACGGGAACGGCGGGTCCGCCGACAGCGAGGGCGAGACCTACAGCCCAGGCTCCTCCTCCGGCAGCCCGGGCGGGAGCTCTGGCGGTTCGGGAGGCATGACCGGCTCCTCCTCAGGCGGCGAGATGTCCGCCTGGGACATAATGCAGATGATGGACTCGGGCCGCGGGGACGAGGCCGTCGAGATTCTCTCGGGCGGCGGCAACGCGGACCCGGTCGCCGAGGAGCGCGGGACCTTCGAGGTAATCCTTCCCGCATCATCGATGAACCTGCCCGACGGCGGCTGGATCGAGCTTGAGATAGCGGGCGACGCGTATTTCAAGGGAACGGCCTTCCCCGGGCCTGACGGCAACGTCCGCTTCAACGTGCCCCGGCAGAGGATTGGGGCGATTATAACCGTCAGCCTCACGGCCTTCCTGCCTGACGGCACACCCTACATCTGCGGCAACAAGACCGGGCCCGCCGAGGAGGACGGAGGGGCCTCCTTCGCGGTGCCTCTCGAGGACCTCCCCGCCGTCATCATCGGCTTCGGCGGAGACGGCGCGGCGAACGGGAACACGGCGGAGCAGGGCGGAGACTCCTACGAGGTCATGGAGTACAGCAGCGGGGTCTCCCTTAACATACTGAGCACGATTGCGGATGCGACGCTCGAGATAAAGGTGAACGGCACGGACACGTCCGCGACCGGCTCCCTCTCCGACGGCTTCAACGACATCTCGGTGGTCGCCACGATGGGGGAGGGGAAGCCCCCTGTCACGGCGAGCAAGAAGGTCTACGTCGTGAAAAAGCTCGTGAAGCCGGTCATAACGAAGTCAGGCGGGACGGCGAACGGCAAGACCGCCTCAAGCGGCGGCAAGTCCTACCAGGTCATCGAGTACGAGAGCACGCTCCCGACCGTCACCGTAACCAACAGCTATGACGGCGATGCTA
>JAFSSU010000270.1 GCA_017450845.1 Treponema sp. | reverse complement strand
GCTTCTTTGACCCGACCGGAGACGGAGCAGTGGGGCGGGGCCGCCTGGTCAGGGGCTTCCGCGATTTCTGCGGGCGGGAGGGCTTTGCCCTTGAGACGGACAGGTCGGACATGACCTGGAAGGACGGCGCGAAAAAAGCCGTCAAGGGCTTCATCTACCGGCTGAACCCGGCCCTGATTCTGCGCGTCCAGCAGTGGCTCTTCGAGCGGCGGGAAGGTATTCTGTAGGGCAAGGAGGTGGCTGCCCTCGGCGGGATAAGTCTGTGTTATGTGTTGCCGGCCATGTGCGGGGGAACACACAGGTCAGGCTTCTTGCACGCTTTCGTCGAACTCTCCCGCGGCCCCTTCCCACCGAATCCTCCCTTTTTCCATCAGGATTATCCGATCGCTCATCATCTTGGCCTCTCTGATGTCATGCGTGACCATGATCGCGGTGAAACCTATCCTCTTCTGCATGGAGACGATTTCCTGCGCGAGTTTTTTCCGCATCGGTGCGTCCAGGGCGGAAAGCGGCTCGTCAAGGAGGACCAGCTTGGGCCTGACGATGAGTGTCCTCGCGAGGGCTACCCGCTGGGCCTCACCTCCGCTCAGCGTCTCCGGGTAGCGTTTGGCAAGCTCCTTCATGTTGAACAGATCAAGGAATTCCCCCGCCTGCCTGCGGGCCTCTTTTTTCCTGATTCCCCGGCAGACAAGGCCGTAGGCGACGTTGTCCTCCGCCGTCATGTGCAGGAAGAGCGCACCGCTCTGGAAGACTAGCCCGCACTCCCTCTTTCCCGGCGGGAGCTCCGTTATGTCCTTTCCGTCAATCGTTATCTTCGTTTTTGTGCCGAGGGGGCTTTGGTCCGCTTTGAGGATTCCCGCGACAAGGCGGAGCACCGTGGACTTGCCGCATCCGCTCGCCCCGACGATGCTCGTCATGCTGCCCTTGTCCGCCGAGAAGGAGACATCCACGGTGATTCCCGCCGTTGAGAGTGAGGTCCAGTCCTTGCAAAGGCCCTTGCATTCAAGATATGCCATGATTCTCCTTTGACATCTTTGCCCTGTTCGAGAGGGCGAACGCGAGCGTGCAGAACAAGCCCAGGACTGCGCCGGATGCGGATGCCTGGGGCAGGCGGTAGCTGCCCGCAAGCCGGTAGGTGAAGAGCGAGAGCGTGTCGAATTTGTAGAGCGAGAGCACGAGGGGGAGGGTGGCGTCCGAGCAGCTCATGGCAAAGCAGAAGCCCGCCCCGCTGATTATGCCCCGCTTGCAGTAAGGCATCATGACGCGGAAAAGCCCGTCCGTCCTGCATGGTGAAAGCATTGCCGCCGCGTCCGTGACGTTCCCCGGGATTTTAGTCATGCAGGCCTGAACCTGCCTGAACGCGAACGGCCAGTACAATGCGGTCTGCGCGAGGATAAGCTGGGCTGGATGCCCCCGCCTTACGAGCATGGTCATTCCCAGCCCCATCAGGACGGAGGAGACTGCAAGGGGCAGGAGGGGAATCGTGCGGAACAGAGCCTTGGACTTGAGAGGGGGAAGGGCGAGCAGCAGGGACTGGGCCACTGCCGCCGTCGTGCTGAGAAGGCTCGTCCCCGCCGCGACAAGCAGGGTGTTCCGGAGCGAAAGGTAGAAACTCCTCATGGCAAGAAGCTGCCTCCATGCCGCAAGAGAGAAAACTCTTCCGCCACCGGTCCGGGCCGTCAGGGATGAGATGACTATAGAAAGAAGTGGCATTACAAAGAACATCGCGATGACAAGCAGGAATGTCGTCACTAGAGGGGCTTCCTTTTTTGCGACAGGTCGGGGCTTGGTGGAAGCCCCCCGGAAGGACAGGCCCTTCAGCCGTTTGGAAGCGTCTTCCGCCTTGGACATGAAAAAGAGGGCGGATATTGCGACCGTGCTCTCAAGCAGGGCCAGGGCCGCCGCCTCGGTGAATTGCATCTGGCTGCGCCCCGCATGGTAAATCGCTACTTCGAGCGTTGTGCCGCCCGTAGAGCCGAAGAGGAGGACGAACATGAACGAGAAGAAGCAGTATATGAACACCGTGATTGCGCCCGAGATTATGGACGGAAGGAGCTGGATCAGCGTTATGCTGAGAAAACAGCGGGCCTCCCCCGCACCGAGAAGCCTCGCGCTGTCCGCCTGAGCGTCATCCAGCTGTCCCCAGCTGTCCGCGACCGTTGCCATGATTATGGGAAAGTTGTAGAAGCCCTGTGCCATCACGAGCCCCCGGAAGGAGTAGAGGATGTTCACGCTCCTGCCACCGGTCAGGGGGGCGAGCAGCCGGTTCGCGTAGCCTGCCATGCCGAAGCTTGAGATGTATCCGAGTGCGACGATGAGCGGGGGTACGCAAAGGGGGATTGCCGCGAATGAGGCGAGTAATCTTCTTCCGGGGAAGTTCCTCCGCGCCACAAGGAATGCCGCTGGAATTCCCAGCAACAGGGCCAGGATGGTTGATGCAGCGGCCTCCTTGAACGTATAGCCTGTGATTTTGGCAAGCCGCCGTATCCCGTAGCCAGAGACCGGGAATCCCTCCCTGACGAGAGGGGCGAAAGCCTTTGCCAGCGGCAGGACGAACGAAAGGACGGCCAGAAAGAAAATCAGGACCGCCAGGATGACCCCGGTCAGTTGCAGGACGTGGATTGCCCGCGCCCTGCTGCCGTATCCTGTCATTCTGAGACTATGTCGATTACCGTGCTGAGTATTTTCTGTGTGTCGGTCCCGTTGCTCTCAAGAGTTTTCCCTGGAATGGGGGCTGCCTCCACGTAGCTCTGGGGCAGCGACACGTCGCGGTTGACCGGGTACATCCACTGGGTAAGGGGCAGCGCGTTCTGGGCCTCATCGGAGATGAGAAAGTCCATGAGGAGCTTGGCACCCTCTTTGTTCGGCGCACCCTTGACAAGTCCGTATCCTTCCACCTGCTCCACATGTCCCTGATCGAACACGAGGGCCTTATAGCGGTAGTTCTTGTCGTACTCGACGTTGTATGCGGGGCTGGTCGTATAGCTGACGACGAGGGGAGCCTCTCCGTCCATGAACATGCCCCATCCTTCGCTCCTGCTGGATGTCATCGTCAGGATGTTTGGCTTGAGATTCTTCCAGAAATCCCCGGCCTTATTCCCGAACACGCTGACGGTCCAGGTCAAGAAACCGAGCCCGGGCGTGGACGTGCGGGGATCCATGAGGATTATCTTCTTCTTGTAGATGTCCTTGGTCAGGTCCTCCAAGGCTGCGGGCGGCTCAATTCCGCTCTCCGTGTCGAAGATCATCGCGAAGTGGCTGTAGTCATAAGGGGTAAGAAGCCAGTCTCCTCCCAGCTCGTCCTCAAGCCTCTGGTCTATGATTTTTTTCGCATCCTTGGGCCGGTATGATTCCAGCACGTCCTGTTCCCTGGCACGGGCGGCAAGGTTGTTGTCTATGCCGATGATTATGTCGGCCTGCGGGTCATCTTTTTCCAATACGACCTTGTTCAATGCCTGGATAGCCTCCCCGCAGTCTATGAGGGTGAGCTTCTTGCCTGTCTTTTTCTGGAACTTCTCGGCAAGCTCCGCGCCCGGGCCCCATTCCCCGGCGAAACTGTCGTAGGTGTAGGCTACGACCTCGGTGAGCCGCTCGGCTGGGACGGGCTTTGCGCTTTCAGCGGGGCTGACGGGCTTTTTCTGACAGGCGGCCATGAACGTAAGCGAAAGCAAGGGCAGGAACAGCCTTGCATACAACGTGGTTGGGTTAATTGAATTTCTTTTCATATCCTTCCTCCGCCGGTATTAACCGGATCAGGTTCTGCGGGTATAATCTCAGGAGGCATCTTTCTCCACCCCGGTAGAAGGGAATTATACTGAAAAGGGCAGTGATAGGCAAGGACTAATCAGTGGCTGGTTTAAAAAAAGCCCCCGCCAGCGTATGCCGGCAGGGGCTGCTCTGTTTGGTCAGTTATGTTTTGCCAGGCCCGTTTCTCAGGCCTTTACGCTGCCGTTGACGAAGCGTTCGTCCTGAGCATACTGATCCTTTGCGGATGCGGCGAACTCGGGATTGCCGTGCGTGTAGCGGGGCAGGATTTTGGGAGACATCACGTCATCCTTGATTCCGGCCGCGTCGCGCTCCTTCTCGAAGTCCTTGACGTGCTTGAGCGTCAGCTTGGAATTGTCGGCGAGCGCGATGTTCTTGAACATCTTGCCGGCCTCGATTCCCGCCTCGCGTCCGAAGACGACAACATCGAGCAGGGAGTTGCCCATCAGGCGGTTCGTGCCGTGCACTCCGCCGGAAGCCTCGCCCGCGACGAGCAGGTTCGGCACGTTGGAATGGCAGGTCTTGTCAATCTCGACTCCGCCGTTCTGGTAGTGCAAGGTCGGGTAGACGAGGATCGGCTCCTTGCGGATGTCGATGCCGTACTTGATGAACATCTTGTACATGGCGGGGATGCTCTTGAGAATCGGTCCCTCGCCGTGAATCATCTCGATCATCGGGGTGTCAAGCCAGACCGCATCCTGCACCTCGTTCTTCACGCCGCGGCCGTTCTTGACCTCGCGGATGATTCCTGAGGCGTTGACGTCGCGGGTCTCGAGCGGGTGGATGTAGACCTCACCGTCCTTGTTGATAAGCTTGGCTCCGAGCGAGCGGACCTTCTCGGTGACGAGCTTGCCCAGAATCTGGGTGGGGTAGGCAGCTCCGGTCGGGTGGTACTGCAATGAATCCTGATAGAGCAGCTTGGCCCCCGCGCGGTAGGCGAGCACAAGGCCGTCCGCCGTCGCACCGTAGTGGTTGGAGGTGGGG
>JAFSSU010000269.1 GCA_017450845.1 Treponema sp. | reverse complement strand
GATACCGTAAGGAGGGAGTATGCCCCGCTCCTGAGCATACTGGAGGCGGCCTGCGCACGCTAGGGGAGTTACGCTTTCAGTACCCGGGCTTCTTGGAAAAGACTGGCTATGGCGGAATGAATTTTCTGCTCAAGGGAGGTGAGCCTCTGTTGCTCCTCCGTCCCGCATTTGATTTCAGTGGAGAATATGAACGCTTCCTGAAACGGCTCCATTTGCTCAGTTTGCCATGTAGTTTGAAACGGATTATAAGCGTGTTTTTGGTGGCGGTTCTGGCGGTCAGCGTGAGCCAGGCCAAGAAGAAGACTTCGGACAAGGTGTATGATGTCGGAATGGACAACGTGCGGACGCTGGAGGCTGTCAAGGACTTGCTCGAAGTGAGAAAGCTGGACGAGATGACGGTCAGGCTCCGGGGCGTGAAGATTCTTTCCGTGGAGGAGCCTGTTTCCAAGGCAAAATCAAAGATTTCCAAGGCCGCAAGCACGGTCACCTTCGGGCTGATAAACTCCAAGTACGCGGGGAATACCAGCATCTCACCGCAAAGGATATAACCGAGACCAGCGAATCCGGGGATGATGCCGTGATACGATTGTAAAGAAGGTGATGGATTCTTATATCGGCTGTGCCACATGGGATGATGTGAATAAACAGTTCGGGAATGCGATTGAGTATCCAGAAACGATAGAAGAAATTTAATACACCGATAAAGGCTCTCGCTTAGAAACGTGCCACGATGCAAGACTCTCTCTAAGTGAACGACTTACCCCTTTCTGACCAGAGCCTCTTTCTGGAAGAAGGCTACGCCGTAGCAGAGTACCTGCGTGTAGCCGTAAAGGGCATCGGCATATTTCCGCGCGTCTATCTGCTCCAGAGCCTTGCCACAATCAGACCCCATGTCCGCCCTGCTCGCTGACTTTTTGGCCTCGATGACGAGGGCACGGCGATTGTCATCATCCAGTAGCAGGATGTCTGGTCTGCCGAGACCCTTCTCCTTGTTGGACTCAACCTCATAGCCTAACCCGGTAAACACGCCTGCAAGGAATGCGTGGTAGTAGTCCTCGTGGTAATCGTTGTAGCTTATCGTCTTCCACAGGATGTCGGAAATGATTTTGCCTGCGCCAGTCTCATCCCCATTCCACAGGGCTTCCATCATGGCTTTCTGCTTGCCGTTGTCAATCGTATCCCGGAACAACGACACGACCGCGTCCTGGAATATCGTCGCGACTTCCTTGTTGGGGATTCTCAGCTCCACTGTGTCGTCATCGTCATCCGGGGCGGCCTTGGTGACGTAGCCTGTCATCAGCAGGACGCTCCAGAGGTTATCCTCCGAGGCATGGAGGGAATCGTATGTCAACATGTCCGTGATAGTCTGCGTGATTGTCCCTCCGTTCATCAGCCTCTCGAACTTGCCCTTTATCTTGAAGTCGGTTCTTCCAACGAACGTGCGAAGGATTCCGTTGTGACTCGAATCTTTCCAGAAAGTCTTGGGACGGGCCGTCTTGTCAAACACCAAACCAGAGACATAGCTTATCACATCCCACGGACAGTATACATGGCTGGTCCCGAACACGTAACCGTCATACCATTCCTTGATTACGGAGGCAGCATCCTTCCGGTCAGCCTCTGAAATCATTTTTTCAACTTCTGCCTCCGTGAATCCGAAGTATTCGGAGAAACGCTTGTCCAGCACTGAGTAGGATGCAAAGTTGTTCGTTCCTGTGAATATGCTCTCCTTGGATATCCGAAGGCAGCCCGTCACTACGGCGAACTCCAGGAACTCGTTGTCCTTGAGCGAGCTGCTCATCAGGCCTCGTATTACATCGAGCATCTTGCTGTAGAACTGATTCCCTTCCGTGTTTCGCTCGCTCGCCTTTGCCAGGGGAACGTCATACTCGTCGATGAGCAGGATGACCTTCTTGCCATAGGCCGCGTTCAGCATTCGCATGAGCGTCTTGAGAGATCCTTGGATTTCCGCATCAGTGGCAGTATTGGACATCAGGCGGACAAAAACCTGCCTGTCCACAATGTTTGTTGAGGCATTTGTGGACAGGTCGGACACCTTCTTGCACAAGTCTGCTATGCCGTTTTTGAGCTTGTCATAGGCAATGTTAAAATCGTTTCCGTCCGCCTCCTTGAGGGAGACAAAGATGACGGGGCGGCTGTTCATCCACTCCTTGCAGAAATCTGTATGCCGCATGATGTCCAATCCTTCGAAGATGTCACGGCTATCTTTCCTGATGTTGAAGAAGTTGTCAATCATGCTCATCATGAGCGTCTTGCCGAACCTTCGCGGTCGGGTAAAAAGAGTGACCTTATTGCCCAGCTCCTCCACGAGCTCATACATCAGCCCCGTCTTGTCAACGTAATAGTCTCCGGTCTTCCTGACTTCCTCAAAGTCTGATTTGCCTATGCCAACTTTGAATGCCATGACTTCCTCCTAAGAGCAAGGCTTATAATAACATATAGAGGGCGGTATATTCAACTGTTTATCACTTGTGCGTGACAGGAAACAAGACTGAATCATCTCCTCATCCAGAGCGAGGCGAGGCTGACCCACTGGCGCACGTCCTCGTAACGCCCGGTCTGCTCGCGGATGTCGTTTTCCGATGGGGCAGGGCTCGCAGCGGGCGGGTCGGGGAACTGCGCCTCAAGCTCGGCGCGGCGGCGGTCGGAGACGTTGACTCCGTTCCCGGCCTTCACCGCCTGTACAGCCCGCATGACCTGGGCCATCGTGTATGGCTCGCCGAACTTTCCCCGGAAGAAGTCCTCGCTCGCCACGCTCAGTCCGTGGAAGCCCTCCTGGAACACGTGATGTGCGAAAGGCACGCCTTTTTCTTTCAGGGCATTGGCAAAGAGGTAGCTGTTTTCCACGGGGACCAGGTCGTCCGCCGCGGTCTGCCAGAGAAAGCAGGGAACTGTCCTGTCCGTGACGTTCTTTTCCAGGGAGAAGTAGCGGAGATCCTCGGCGGGCGGGTTCTTTCCGATGAGGGCTTCCACGGAAGATTGATGCGTGTACCTGCCCGTCGTAATGACTGGGTAGCACAGTATTGCACCGTCCGGACGGCATGAGATTCCCGCATACGCCGGGTTTGAGTCCGTCACGTCGTCATGGTGGACTGCGAGCGTCCTGCAGACGTGCGCCCCTGCTGTATTCGCCTTTTTCCCATATCGTCTCGCTGAAAGTCCTCATGGCGCTCCCCTTTGTCCGCAAATTTCTTCTGTTATGTGTTCCCCATTATACCACAAAAGGGACTTCGTTGTTACTATCCGGAACATTTTTTGTTTCTACGATATGGACACTTACCATGTTTTCTGGCTTTTGGACGAGCTGGACGTGCTCGCCAAGAAGCGTGTCATAACGGAGGAGACCGCGAAGCGGATTGCGGACTACTATGCGGCGCAGTCTGGCTCCGCGAGTCCGTCTGCGGCTGAAGCTGCGTCTCCGGCTGAATCGGCCTCCTCTTCCCCGTCTGCTCCTGCCGTGACAGACATGGCTCAGGGGAACATCTACGCCGACATAAACAAGCGGGTCGCTGCGGAAAAAAGCCGCCTCAAGGCGATTGATGTCGCGAGCATTCCCGTCATATTGAGCGTGATAGCCTCTGTCCTCATCGCCGCCGGGGTCATATCGCTGACCGCCTACAACTGGAACGCGATTCCCCGCACGGTCAAAGCTGTCTTTGCCTTTGTCCTGCTGCTTGCGGTGCAGGCTGGCGGCGTGGTCGTGTCCGTGCGGGAAAAACTCTTTTCCAGGACGGCATGGCGGGAAGGGACGGCCGTCCTGTGGTCGCTGATGTTCGGCGGCGTGGTCGCGTTCATCTCCCAGATATGCCGCCTGCCGGGGAACACCGCGTCATTCCTGCTCGTGTGGGCGGTTTCTTCTATATTGCTGACGTATGCGATGCGCTCCCTCGGGGCGTTCGCTGTCTCGCTTATTCTGCTTCCGGCCTATGTCTTCGCCTGCGACGGGGTTGGTAGCCCGACATTCTTTTTCTGTCTTCTGTTCGCCTCTCTCTGTCCCTTCGCATTGCGCTTCAGATATGGAAGGCAGATTATGCTCGCCGTGTTCGCAGTCATGCTGAACGTAATCCTTGACGGGAGGGTTTTCGGCCTGAGAATGGTCTGCAACGTGTCATTCGCGGTGCTCTGCCTGGAATACGGCATGTCACGCGGGAGCAAGGGCATCAAGTACCTGTCCGCGGCGGCACTGTGCATCCTGCTCCTCTGCCTTTCTTTTGACGATGTGTGGTTCGGAAGGAATCTGGACTGGAACCGTGCCGCGGGGGACGGTTCCGTCTGGGGAATTGTGTTTGACGGCTTCCTCGCCTCCTGCTTTACGGGACTGGCTGTCGCATGGCAGTTCGTTCCCCGTCTTTGCAAGAAGCCTTTCCCCTGGTGGAAGCGTTCATACCCCCTCTGTGCCCTTGTCGTCTGCGGGCTATTCGTTGCCTGCGGCCTTGTTCCGCAGGGAAGCCGCTTGCACAGCCTGTGCCTGGCCCAGACCGCGATGGTCTTCCTCTTCTCCCTGCTCTTCATTGTTCACGTCATGTTCTCGCGGGTGAGTTATTCTCTCTTCCTGATGGGCTTTCTGATCGCGGCATCGTGCATCGCACGGTTGAACCTGCCTGTTCTTGCGCTTGCGGCATTCCTGCTTCTCCTTGTGGCTGCGGGAGCCTATCCCGGCGCGCTCCTCCGCATTGCTGGATTTGTCCTGCTCCTTGCGGCGACGGCATACCTGCTGACGATGCGGGACGGCCGCTTTGTCCTGTACAATCATGGAGCGCTGCCGGCTCAGCTCGCTCTGTATGCCCTCTACCTGCTTGCCGCAGGCTGGCTTTTTGCCCGCTCGCGCTCTTTGATGAAGTCCCTGGACATAATCGCCGTGTGCGCGGCGGTCATAGTTCTTTCCCTGCTCGGGCTTGCCTTCCCGCTCGGGGAGGAGATTGT
>JAFSSU010000268.1 GCA_017450845.1 Treponema sp. | reverse complement strand
CCCGCCCCGTCATGGCGGACAGGAAATACCGCAGGCAGGCCCGCGACTCCGGTTCCGGGCCGGACAGGAACATCTTGAAGGCGACGTCGTCCTTCAGCGGCAGCCGCTCTCCCCGGGCCACCATCTCGGCGGCCTGCGCCAGCAGGGCCCTTGAGAAGACAGGCTTCCGCGCTTTCTTCTGGTTTGCTTTTCGCTTTCTCTTTGTTTTCATACGCATATATATCTGTCCGCGGGGGACAGGAATGTGCATTTCGCAAAGAAAAAATTTGTTCCGGGGGTGTCTTTTTATAAGCCGCGACTGTAAGCGAGCAAAAATCCTGCCGGGATCACACCGTCTTGCCACGGACGGCCCCGGCCTGTATAATGGCGGTATGTCTGATGTGGCTGGACAGAAAGCGGAGATGCGGCAGGTGATGGGGAACGAGGCGATTGCCCTCGGTGCCCTGGCGGCAGGCGTGAACCTGGTCGCGGGCTATCCGGGGACGCCGTCGTCCGAGATAATCGAATGTATTTCCAGATACAACAAGGAGACCGGGGCTTACGTCGAGTGGTCGGTCAATGAGAAGGCTGCCGCCGAGGTCGCGGCTGCGGCTTCCGTCGCGGGCTCCCGCAGCCTGATAACGATGAAGCAGGTGGGGCTCAACGTCGCCGCCGACCCCCTGATGTGCCTGGCGTACGTCGGGGTCAGGGGCGGCATGGTCATCGTGAGCGCGGACGACCCCGGCCCCATCTCCAGCCAGACCGAGCAGGACACGCGGGTCTTCGCCCGCTTCTCCAAGATGCCGCTGCTCGACCCGTCCAGCCCTGCCGAGGCCTTCCGCATGGTGCAGGAGGCCTTCGACCTGTCGGAGAAGTATAACACCCCGGTCATCGTCCGCCCGACGACCCGGGTCTGCCATGCCTACGAGAGCATGGAGGTCCCGCCCCTGCGCCGTGAGCGGGAGCGGGGCAGCTTCGTCAAGGACACGGCCCGCTGGGTCATCTTTCCACGCGCTTCATTCCTGAACCACAAGCGGATTTTCGAGCGGAACGAGCGCGTCCTGCCGGATGTCTTCTCCTCAAGCCCCCTCAACAGGATAGAGCGGCCTTTCGCAGGCGGCACGGGCCCCGCTCCGGCGGCCGCCCCCTGCGGGACTTTCGGCATCGCCTGCTCGGGCATCAGCTATGCCTACGTCAGGGAGGCCCTGGGGATTCTCAGGAGGCAGGAGCCGTCCAACCCCGCGCTGGCCGGCATCTGTGTCCTCAAGGTCGCCACCCCCTATCCTTTCCCGGAGAGCCTCGCCGCGGATTTCCTCAGGCAGGCAGGCGAGGTCCTCGCCGTCGAGGAGCTGGATCCCGTCGTCGAGCGCGAGCTCATTTATATAGAAGGAAAGTTCCGCCTGGACTCCGCCGTACATGGCAAGCTGGACGGAAGCGTCGCCGAGGCCGGTGAGAACACGGTGGAGGGAGTCAGGCGGGCGGTCGCGGCCTTCATCGGGATTGACTGCGGGGAAGAGGATGAGATGAAGCTCCCGGACCTGCCCGTCCGCCCGCCCGTCCTCTGCGCTGGCTGCCCGCACCGGGGGGCCTTCTATGCGGTCAAGCTCGCGGCCAAGGGGGCCAAGACAGCCTTCTGCGGTGACATCGGCTGCTATACCTTGGGCAACTCCAGTCCGCTCGACATGTGCGACTCCTGCCTCTGCATGGGGGCGGACATAACTATGGCGCAGGGCTTCTACCACAACGAGCCTGACCGCCTCTGCTTCTCCTTCATCGGGGACTCGACCTTCTTCGCCTCGGGGATACCCGGGGTGGTCAACGCGGTCTACAACCAGTCCCGGCAGGTCATCTGCGTGCTGGACAACTCCACTACGGCAATGACCGGCCACCAGCCCCATCCGGGGACGGGCCGCACGATGATGGGCGAGATCGTGGACAAAATCAGCATAGAGAAAATCCTGTCCGCCATCGGGGTCTCGCCCGTCCTTGTGGCCGACCCCTTTGACACCGCCGGGGCCGTCAGTGCCGTCAAGGAGGCCGCCGCATCCCCGGGTGTGAGCGCGGTCATCTTCCGTGCCCCCTGCATCGCCGTCGCGGGCAGGCTGGGGCACAAGTTTCCCGCCCCGATGTCGGTGGACTCGGACCGCTGCGTCGGCTGCCGCAAGTGCGTCAGCGAGCTGGGCTGCCCCGCCATATCGGTTGACGCGGGGAGCCGGAAGCCGGTCATAGACAAGGCGACCTGCACGGCATGCGGGCTGTGCGCCCAGGTCTGCCCGGTACAAGCGATAGGGGAGGGAAGCGGCAGATGAGCCGGAGCATCATAATCTGCGGGATAGGCGGGCAGGGGACGGTCCTTGCCGCCAAGGTTATCTCAGGGGCCGCCCTGATGGCGGGCGAGAAGGTCCTGTCCGCCGAGACGATCGGCATGGCGCAGCGGGGAGGCCCGGTCACGAGCCACGTCCGCATAGGGGAGGACGCGTTCTCCCCCCTTGTCCCCGCGGGCGGGGCGGACATCATGATAGCATTCGAGGCATGCGAGGCTGTCCGCAACATCGGCTACCTCTCGCCCTCGTCGGTCGTCATCGTCAGCCGCACGGTCATCCAGGGCGTCGTGGGCTCGCTTGCCGGAAAGAGCTTCCGCGCGGAGGAGATGATTTCCGCCCTGGAGGGCCGGGCCGCCAGGGTCGTCGCCGTGGACACGGACAGCGTCTGCGGGAGGCTCGGGTCGGCGAAGGTCGCCAACATGGTCCTGCTGGGTGCGGCGTGCAGGGAAGGGCTCTTCCGCCTTGAGGATGTCGACGGGGCAATGAAAAAGCTCGTAAAAGCGGACTTTTACGAGCTTAACAAAAAGGCTCTGGAATCTTTGTGCCGGGAGTGAGCTAGTCGTCCACCAGGAGGACCAGGTTCAGCCCGTCTTTCTTCAGCTTCACGTCGTGCTCGTTCCCGTCCTTGAATTCCTCGGGCGTGAGGGGCACGGCTTTCTTTATCTTCTTCTTGTCCATCCAGTCGGTGAACTTTATTATCCCGTAGTATACGAGGATTTTCCTGGTGCGGCTGTAGACGTAGAGGTTTACCGGCAGGTCCTGTATCCTGTTCTTGGAGGACAGGAAGAGGCTGTCGTTCTCGCTCTCCTTGATCACGTCGCCGCTGACGACATAGGTCTGGGCGGAGGCCTCGTATACGGAGACGGTGCCCGTGTCGGCGGACATGTTCATCCCCGCGTCGTAGATGTAGAAGTTGAGGTTCTCGTCCTTCTGGTCGCTGACAATCTTGTACTTGTTGTCCTTCGGCTTGATTATCTTGATCGCGAAGTAGCGGTAGTGGGTGTAGTCGATTCCCCTGTAGAACGTGTGGAACAGGTGGGGGGCCGGGGTCCAGCGGTCCATCCTGACCGGGTTTATGAGATGCCATTCGTCCTTGAACTTTCCGCCCCAGCCGTAGACCTCGGCGCTGATGTTCTTGTCGTATGTGCGGTTGTAGAGCTGTACGCCGATCTTGAACCTGCCTTCGTCCCCGTCAGGGCCCGAGTCGACCACGAGATAGGTCGCCCCCTCGCTGTCGAATTCGGGAAGGTTTATCTGGGGGACGATGTAGGCCTTGGGGCCGGTGTCTGCCTCCGCTTCTTCCTCCTCCTCGGATGCCGGATCCGTGATTCCGTCCGCTGCCGCCGTCCCGTCCTGTGCCGCATCCTGTGCAAAAACTGAAAGGCCGAAAGAGAATGTGGCTAATAGTGCAAGTGTAAGAAACCTTTTCATATATTTCATTTGTCGGAAATCATATCAGGAACTTTATAGTTTGAGAAGTAGAATGAGCGGGTCAATTGATTTAATTTTCTATTATATGGTATATTTTTCAATATGTTTCCGCCATATAGCGAAGAAAAGGCACTGGAGCGATGCCGCTGGCTGATAGAAAAACTGGACGCGGGTGAAGTTGCCCTTGACCGCCTGTCCGCGCTGAGCGTGGAGCGGGAGGGGCAGGGGCTCATGCTTGCCGCGATGGTCGCCCGGGACCCCTCCGGCGGCGAGGAGGCCTTCTTCGCCTGCTCGGGCCTGTCCCGCCAGCTTCGAGCCGTGAGCCCAGGTCTTGCGGCTTCCTTCCGCGCCGCCCCCCCGCTGGTCCTTCCCGGGGAGATAGCTGCCGCCCTGAAAAAAAACGACGATGACATACACTCCCTGACGGCGAGGCTGGGGGACGGCTCCCTCACGGAGGCAGAGAGCCGCGCCCTGAGGGAGAGGCGGCAGGCCCTGACCGATGAGTCGCTTGCGGCGGTGTTCTCGCTCTACCGCTTCCGCTGCGCGGACGGGCGGGAGATGAGCCTGAGGGAAGCCTGCGCGGACTATGCCCGGCGGACGGGGAGGGGGAAGGGCATCCTGCCCCCGACGGGGACCGGGGAGTGCGCGGGTCAGAAGCTCCTGCACCTGGCGTTCTCGCGGGGACTGACCCCCGTCAGCATGGCGGAGGGATTCTACTGCGGGGAGGATTCCCCGGCCATCGGAAAAAAGGGGATGGCCTTCCCTCCCGGCGACTCACGCTGCGGGAGCGTCCTCCCCGCCAT
>JAFSSU010000027.1 GCA_017450845.1 Treponema sp. | reverse complement strand
GATACAGCGGGCATCCGACCGCCTCATCCTGAACAGCGAGAAGGGGACCCGGCAGATAGACACGAGCTGGAACAACGCGAAGTCGCTAGAGAGGGGCTTCGGGAGCATCATGGCCTCCTCGGGGGAGTCCGGCGGTGCGGACGAGATCCGTGAGTACGCGGGGCAAATCGCGTCCTCGGGCAACCAGATTTCCGCCTCCCTTCAGCAGATCGCGCAGGGCATAGAGAAGTTCTCCAGGAACACCGCGGGTGGTCCCGCCGCAAAATAGCCGGTTTTTGTGCCCGCACTCGGTTGATTTTCAAGGAAAGCGTGTTATAATTGATGAATACGGCTTCCGGGCCGTAACTTTTCAGGCTTTCAGGTGAATGACTTATGAACGAATACTCCAATTCCGAGCATCTCCGCCCGGTTGTGAGCGTTGACCCGGCCAAGTGCTGCAACTGCCACCGCTGCATAGCCGTCTGCCCGGTCAAGATGTGCAACAACGGGTCGGGCGACCACGTGTCCGTCAACCACGACCTCTGCATCGGCTGCGGGACCTGCATAGACGCGTGCGTGCACGGGGCCAGGCAAGGAATCGACGACACCCAGGCTTTCTTCCGCGACCTCGAGGCGGGAACTCCCATGGTCGCCATCGTCGCCCCCGCCGTCGCCGTCAACTTCGCGGGGAAGGACCTGGAGCTGAACGGATGGCTCAAGTCCATCGGGGTGAAGGCGGTGTTCGACGTGGCCTTCGGGGCTGAGCTTACGACCAAGAGCTACGTGGAGCAGATAAAGAAAGAGAACCCGACGATCATGATCTCGCAGCCCTGCCCCGCGCTCGTCAGCTTCATAGAGATATACCGGCCCCAGCTCATGCGGCACCTGGCCAAGGCCGACAGCCCCATGGCGCACACCGTGGAGTGCATACGGAACTTCTACCCCCAGTACAAGGACTGCAAGGTGGCGGTCATATCCCCCTGCTTCGCCAAGAGGCGCGAGTTCGACGAGAACGGGCGGGGCGACTACAACGTCACGATGAGGAGCCTGGACATCTGGTTCAAGGAGAAAGGAATCAGCCTCTCCTCCTTCCCGAAAGTGAAATACGACAATCCCCTCGCCGAGCGCGCGGTCCTCTACTCCACTCCGGGCGGCCTCATGCGCACGGCGGAGAGGTTCGTCCCCGGCATCTCCTCCAAGACCCGCAAGATAGAGGGGCAGCCTGCCGTGTTCGAGTACCTGTCCGGCCTGGACCGGTCGCTGTCGTCGGGGGTCAAGCCCTACTACCGCCTGGTGGACTGCCTGAACTGCGAGAAGGGCTGCAACAGGGGCGGCGGCACGACGAACAACAGGATGCCCCTGGACGAGCTGGAGGAGCTGGTTGAGCGGCGCGCCTACGACAGGCAGGAGCAGTGGAAGACTACGGGCTACAAGAAGAGCAAGGCCGCCCTCAAGAAGCTGGAGAAGACGATCGACGCGTACTGGAAGCCCGGGATCTACGACCGCAAGTACACCGACCGCAGCGCGGCGACGCGGAAGTTCATCAAGACCCCGACCAAGGAGGAGCTGCAGCAGATTTTCGTCAGCATGGAGAAGCACACCAAGGAGGACATGTACGATTGCGGGGCCTGCGGCTACACCGGATGCGAGCAGATGGCGGTCGCCATCTTCAACGGGCTCAACTGCAGGGAGCACTGCCACCACTACGTCCTCTTCCTGGCGAACAAGGACCACGAGCGGAAGATTCAGGAGGCCGTCAGCGAGATAACCGGCGAGAGCGTCAAGCTGCTTGAGGGGACCCGCGCGGGCGTGGAGAGCCTGAACAACGTGACCGACAGGATGGTCAAGGACGTGGCCTCGTCGTCCGCCTCCATCGAGGAGATGGTCGGCAACATCACGTCCATAAACAACATCGTGGACAAGAACTTCCAGATAGTCAACGAGCTGGAGGAGGCGACGAAGGGCGGCCGGCTCAAGCTGACCGAGGTGGACAAGCTGGTCGGCGCGATAGAGAAGGAGTCCAGCTCCCTCATGGAGATGAGCGGGGCCATACAGAAAATCGCGAGCCAGACCAACCTGCTCGCCATGAACGCCGCGATCGAGGCCGCCCATGCGGGCGAATTCGGTGCGGGTTTCTCGGTCGTCGCGGATGAGATCCGCAACCTCGCCGAGGACTCCGGCGGCGAGGCCAAGAAGATAAGCGACGTCCTCAAGAAGGTGAAGGTCATGGTGGACGGGGCCTACAGCAAGTCCAGCGAGGTCAGCCACGACTTCGAGAACGTCGTCACCCTGATGGAGAACGTCAAGGAGCACGAGATGGAGGTCAAGAGCTCCATGCAGGAGCAGAGCGAGGGCAACAAGCAGCTGCTCCGCAGCCTGGAGCAGATGAAGGAGGGCACCCGCGCCGTCCAGGATGCCGCCGAGGACCTGAACCGCAACACGCGGAACGTCATCTCCGCCGTGGAGAACATCGGCCGG
>JAFSSU010000026.1 GCA_017450845.1 Treponema sp. | reverse complement strand
TTCCAGTGGTCGAAGCCGATGTGCTCTGAGAGGCCGAATCCGTAGAACCTTCCCCCGTCCACTGTATGGTAGCGGTCGGTCAGCTTCTGGTCGAAGTCCAGGCATTCCGCGACCTTGTCGGCCCAGTCGTTCGCCTCCGCCCGGTTCTGCCTGGCGTAGAGCTGGTTCTTGGCCGACGCTGTCCAGAGGCGGGACACGTTGGCGGATCCTACCGCGGAATAGTAGACCAGCTCCCAGAACGCGCCCTCGATCGGCCGGGGGCAGCGGGACAAAAGCTCGTCCGCGCTCCTGATTATCTCCTCCGACTTGGCGAGGAGCGCGTCGGCCTCCCCGTAATGGGCGGGGTGGTATGTGTCCGCCTTCATCCGCTCCGTCCTGCAGCGGCCCATCAGGGATGTGTAGTCCTGCACGAGCCTCTCCATCTGGTCCATGTCCTTCTTCACGAACCAGTGGCCGAACTGCCTGTCAAGCCAGTCCCGCGTCCACTTCTGCGTGTTGCAGGCGGAGGGAGACCCGTACTTGTCGTAGTCGTATGCCATGTCCATGAAGTAGTTGAGGGGGAATTCCAGCAGGCCCATGTCGCCCACGTTGACGATCCACACGTCGCGGATGCCCCACTCGTATGCGGCGGTCAGCTGCTCCCAGGCGCGGGGCAGGTAGTTCTCGTTGACCCACTCGTAGCAGTGCGGCCCGCCGTGGAAGTCGAAGTGGTAGTAGAGGCCGAGTCCTCCCTTGTGATTCCGCATGGACTCGTCGGGAAGGGCGCGGAGCATCCCGTAGTTGTCGTCGGTCATCATTATCGTGACGCCGTCGAGCAGGTCAGTGTCCTTGAGGCCCGGCGTGTCTTCGGTGCCGAAGTAGAACTTGTCCACCTCGCTGAACATGACGAGCATGCGGGGTATCTTGTCCAGGTCGGGGTTCACCTCTTCCTTCATCAGCCCGTACTGGGTGACGAGCACGTCCTTGAGCAGGTCGATGTTGTCCTTGAGCGTCGCCTCCCTGCCCAGGATCGCGCTGTCGCACTCGCCCCGCATCCCTATCGTGTAGATGTTCTCGAACTTGCTGTTGCGCCTGAGCCCGTCGCGCCAGAAGCGGGTGATGCCCTCGCGGCAGTGCTGGAAGTTCCACTCGTCGCCGTATTCCTTGGTCGTGTTGCGGTAGTGGCGGTGCTCCTCGCCCGCCCGGCAGCAGGGCTCGTGGTGGCTGGTCCCCATGACCACGCCGTACTCGTCCGCAAGCTCCGCGTTGGCAAGTCCCGGCCCGTCCCATGAGAAGACCGCCGACCACATGGCGGGCCAGAGGTAGTTGCCCTTCATGCGCAGGAGCATCTCGAAGACGTGCTCGTAGCAGAGGGCGTTGGGGCCCCCGAAGCGCTTCAGGCTCCAGTTGCCGAAGGCGGGCCACTCGTCGTTTATGAAGAAGCCCCTGTATTTTACGGAAGGCTCGCGCGACACCATGTCATGCTCCTCCGTGAAGTCGAACTCGTCCTTCGTCGCGGGGACCACGTCGGAGAAATCGACGAGGGGGGACACGCCGAGGAGGTCCGAGATATGGAAGAGCCCGTAGATCGTCCCGCGCTTGTCGCTCCCCGCGATGACGATGGCCTCCCGCATGTCCGGGCGGCCGGCGAAGGGCTTTTCCACGACGGAGAAGGAGAAGACCTCCCGCTTGCCGCGGATCTTGCCCAGGTCCAATTTTCCGGCCTTCTCAAGCTCGTCAAGGAGCGGGCTCCTTCCTGCCGTGCCGAACACGACCGCGTGTTTCCTGACGTCGCGGATATCCTGCGAGTACGTGGGCATGAAGCCGAACACCCGCTCCACGTCCTTCCTGACCTTGGCGGAAATCTTCTTCACGCCGGAGAAGGCCTCCTCGTCGCATACGAAGCACAGGTCCTGTGCCGGCTGAACGCTCGTAATCTTCATATATACTCCCTCCTGATTTATGTATCCTGGCTGCCGTGCCCCGTCACTTCTTGAAATACTCCGGGTACTTCTCGCGGATTTCCTTCTCGTCCACGAACATCGCGTTGATGTGCCCCTCGAACTCCTCCCTGGCCCTCTTGCAGTCCTTCTTCTTTATCGCGTCGAGTATGGCCCGGTGCTCGGTGATTATGCGCTCGGTGTTGGAGATGTGCAGGCGGAGGCTGCGGAAGCGGGCGTGGTGGATGCCCATCAGCTGGACGGTGTAGTAGCAGAGCATGCGGCCCGCGATCTTGTACATCGTATGGTGGAAGCGGTTGTCGCACTCCATGAACTTGGTCAGGTTCTGCTTGCCGAAGTAGAACTCCTGCAGGACGACGGTCTCCTCGAGGCTGTCCACGTCGGCCGCCGTCGCCTTGAGGCATGCCTGCTCGGTGACGGCTCCCTCGATGGCGGAGCGGATGAAGCAGGCCTCCTCGACGAGGGCCATGTCGATCAGGCTCACGAGGCTGCCCCGCTGGGGGATCACATCGACGATCTTCGTGTTCGCGAGCTCCAGCAGGGCCTCGTGCACGGGCGTGCGCGACAGGCTCAGCTGTCCCGCCAGCTCCTGCTCGCTCAGCATGCTGCCGGGCTTGAGCTCCAGCGAGACTATGTTCTCCTGCAGGACGCGGAGGGCGAAGTCGTGGTTCGTCTCCCTGTCCAGTTTCTCGGGGATTATCATGCTTTCAGGATAAACCCGAAATTCGCAGTTGTCAACTAGTATGCAAGCTTGAAAAAAATCCTTGACAACAGGGGAAACCGTGCTAGAATGAAAGTTGCGGGGCTTGGATACTAGTGTGCGAGTCCCCCGGCAAAACATAGTGGGGTCTTGTATGGTAAAAAAGAAGACGGTCATGGAATACCTCAGGCGGAACTGGCAGTACTACGCGATGATGCTGATTCCCGTCATCTACTACCTGGTGTTCCGCTACGTGCCCATGGCGGGCAACATCATCGCGTTCAGGCGTTACCGCGCCGGGCACAGCATCTTCGGCGACGAGTGGAGCGGGCTCAAGTACTTCCGCCAGTTCGTCGGCGACCTGACCTTCTGGAGGGCGTTCAGGAACACGCTGGTGCTGAACGTCACCTACCTGCTCTTCCGCTTCCCGCTCACGCTGATCTTCGCCCTCCTCCTGAACGAGATACGGATGTACAACGTCAAGAAGTTCGTGCAGACGGTCTCCTACCTGCCGCACTTCATATCGATGATAATCGTCACGGGCATGATACGCGAGCTCGTGTCGATGAACGGGCCGATAAACCAGTTCCTGAGGATGTTCGGGGTGGAGCCCATCTCGTTCATATCCAGCCCCGAGTGGTTCACGCCCATCTTCGTCATCTCCGGGGTCTGGCAGAACCTGGGCTGGGGGACGATCCTCTACCTGGCCGCCATGTCCGGGATCGACCCCTCGCTCTACGAGGCGGCGGAGGTGGACGGGGCCAATCACTTCCAGCGGGTCTGGCACGTGACGATTCCCTGCATACTTCCGACCATCGCGACCCTGCTGATACTGGACTTCGGAGGGCTCGTCGGATCGGGCGGGGCCTTCGAGAAGGTCTTCCTCCTGTACAACCCGATGACCTACGAGAAGGCGGACATCATCTCGACCTTCGTGTTCCGCATGGGACTCGGCTCCGGCAACTACAGCTACGCGACGGCGGTCGGCCTCTTCGAGGGGCTCCTGAACCTGTTCCTCCTGACCATAGCGAACAAGGTTTCCAAGAAAGTAAGCGGCGCGAGCCTTTGGTAAGGGGGAAAGATCATGGGAAAGAACAACCTGCCCGCGGCACGGAAGATACGCGAGTCCGCGGGCTACAAGATATTCAGCGGGATCAACGGCATCATCATGGTGCTGGTATGCGCGGCGACGCTCTATCCGTTCCTGTACCTGGTGGCGCAGTCCTTCTCCTCGGAGGAGGCGATCATGCAGGGCCGGGTCGGGATTCTCCCCGTGCAGTTCAGCGTGACGACCTACGTGTCGGTGATAAGGAAGGGCGAGTTCATGCACAGCTACAAGAACACGCTCGTCTACACGGTCATAGGGACGGCCGCCTCCATGTTCTTCAGCTGCATGCTCGCATACCCCCTGTCCAAGGAGAGGCTCTGGGGAAGCAAGGGCGTGATGAAGCTCATCATCTTCACGATGTACTTCGGCGGCGGTCTTATCCCCAACTACATCCTGATGCAGCGGCTTCACCTGATCAACAGGGTGTCGGGATTCATAATCCCTAGCCTCTTGAGCACCTACTACATCATCCTGATGAAGAGCTTCTTCAAGAACGTGCCCAAGGAGCTCGAGGAGGCGGGGCAGATAGACGGGCTCAGCCCGGTCGGGAACTTCATCCACGTCGTCCTGCCCCTGTCCATGCCGATCATCGCGACGATGCTGCTGTTCAACGCGGTCAACTACTGGAACAACTGGTACAACGCCTTCCTGTACCTGGACAAGAAGGAGATGTGGCCCGTCGCCTACTACCTCCGCACGATAATCAGCGGGGCCTCCACGAGCGCGGACCCCGGCGAGGTGAACGCGGAGAAGATGCAGATAGCGGCCAACATCAAGTCCTGCTCCATGGTGCTGATGGCCCTGCCCATAATCTGCATATACCCCTTCATCCAGAAGTACTACGTGCAGGGCATGATGCTCGGCGGCGTGAAGGAATAGGGAATACGCCATATTGGTGAAATTATATATTGTAAAAACGTATGGAGCGGGGCGGCTCCGACAAGCCCGCGTTTGCTTGCGCTCAACAATCTTGTGTGCCAGTCAGCCTTATATGGCCGGGCCTTATGATACGGATGCAAGCACTTGCGGGCGAAGTTGGATACCCCGCGGGAATACGTTTTTTCACGGATATATTTTTGGAGGATATATGAAGAAAATTGCTAGGATCGCGGCTGCGGCCGCTTGCACCGCCCTGCTCGCGGCCCTCGTCGGCTGCGGCGGCGGGAAGAAGGAGTCCGCCGGCGGCAAGGATGCGGGCAAGGCCGCCGAGGCCGCCGACTACCAGTTCGGGGCCGACACGACCTTCCACTCCGACACCCCGGTGACCTATAGCATCTCGTTCAGCGACGCGTCGTGGTACCCCATGGTGGACACCTGGAAGACCGAGGGAATCTTCAAGAAGATCGAGGAGCTTACCAACGTCCACCTGGACGTCACGTCCTATGACTCGAACGACTACAACCAGAAGGTCAACCTCGCCATCAACTCGGGCGCGGCGACCTACATCATCCCCAAGATTTACTCCGAGGACCAGTACGTCGCGGGCGGCGGCGTCATCGCCGTGTCCGACTACACCCAGTACATGCCCAACTTCACGGCCTTCGCCGAGAAGTACGACATGGGCCCGGACCTGGACACGATCAGGCAGAGCGACGGGAAGTTCTACCGCCTGCCGGGAATGCACCAGGCGGCCTTGCAGGACTACACGATAATGGTCCGCGACGACATCTTCACGGCGGCGGGCTACGACGTCCGCGAGCTTGAGAAGGACTGGACCTGGGAGAAGCTGCACGACGTTCTCATGGACGTGAAGAAGTACATGGTCTCCAAGGGAATGTGCAAGCAAAGTGACTACGTCTGGTCCGACCTCTGGTGCGGAGAGTCCGGCAAGGGCTCGGGCGGCAACCTGCTCAAGCTGATGGGCGCGTCCTACAACGTCCTCTCCGGCTGGGCGATAGAGGGAAGCAACGGCGGCATCAAGTTCGACTGGGGCAAGGGAGAGTTCTACTCATCGTCAATCAGCGACGACTACAAGAAGCTCATCAGCGTCGCGAGCAGCTTCGTCAGGGACGGCCTGCTCGACCCCGAGAGCTTCACCCAGACCGACGAGGTCGCGCACAACAAGTTCTACAACGGCAAGACGATCATCATGTCCACCAACCGCGCGCAGATGTCCACCGACCTCGCCGGGATCGAGAAAATCCTCGGCAAGGGCAACTACTCCGCCTACGTCACGGCATACCCCTCCGGCACGAACAAGAACCTCGCGGAGACCTCGCGCCTTGAGTGCGGCGTCATGATCTCTCGCAACGCCCTGGACGCGCTCGGCGAGGCGGGCTTCATCAAGATGATGCGCTTCGTGGACTGGCTCTTCTACTCCAAGGACGCGTACTCCCTGGTCAAGTGGGGGCCCGAGGGCGAGACCTGGCACTATGAGGACGTGGACGGCAAGCAGATGAAGAGGTTGCTCCCCGGCTTCAAGTGCGGCGGCCTCGGAATTTCCGGCGGCGAGGATGACGTCGACATCCGCCTCAAGTGGGGCTATGCGGGAGGAAACTACTTCTACGGCCACTCCACCGCCGAGTCCACGGACAACTTCACCCCGGAGGTGCAGGACCTGTACGCCCGCTACGGCAAGTACAAGACCGTCGCCAAGGTTGACCCCAAGGCAAAGCCTACCGAGGACCAGAGGGAGCAGCTGACCCTCTGGGCGGTCCCGCTGATCGACAACATCAACGCCTGGACGCTCAACTTCATCACCGGCAAGAAGGACATCAACAAGGACTGGGACGAGTACGTCGCTTCCTGCAGGAACCTGAACGTAGACAAGGTCGTTGACCTGACGAACAAGATTTACAAGGAGCAGAAATAAGCATGCCCCGGCAGAAGCGGGCTGTCCCTGCGGGCGGCCCGCTTTTTCCGTATCCGGGGAAATCCCAGCTGGCAGATAGACTTTTCCCGCCTTCTCGTATATACTGGAAGCCATGGAACAGTACAAGAGAGACTTCATCGACTTCATGGTGGAGAGCAAGGTGCTCAAGTTCGGCTCGTTCACGCTCAAGAGCGGGCGGAAGTCCCCCTTCTTCATGAACGCGGGGGGCTACGTCACCGGCAGCCAGCTGTCCCGCCTGGGGGAATTCTACGCCCACGCCATCCATGACAACTTCGGGGACGGCTTCGACATCCTGTTCGGGCCGGCCTACAAGGGAATCCCCCTCGCCGTCGCCACGGTCATAGCCTACGGCCGCCTTTACGGCAGGGAGATCCGCTACTGCTCCAACCGCAAGGAAGCCAAGGACCACGGGGCGGACAAGGGCCTGCTCCTGGGCAGCGAAATCCGCAGGGGCGACCGCATCGTGATAATCGAGGACGTGACCACCTCCGGCAAGTCGATCGACGAGACCGTCCCCGTCATCCTGGGACAGGCTGACAACAAGGATGACGTCACCATCGTGGGCGAGATGGTCAGCCTGGACCGCATGGAGAAGGGCCAGGGCACGGACAAAAGCGCGCTCGCGTCCATAACCGAGCGCTACGGCTTCCCCGCCCGCGCCATCGTCACGATGGAGGAGGTCGTGGGGCACCTTTACCGGCCGGGCAAGGACGGCGTGATAACGGACGACATAAAGAAGGACCTGGACGCCTACTACGCCGAGTGGGGGGCGGGGCGGTAATTGGACCGGGTTACGAGGACCGCGGCGTTCTACTATTCTCTGCTGGATGAGTTCTGCATAATACTCATGCTGATATTCCTGTTCACCACGCTCATAGACGCGGACAGGAACAAGTACCGCCTCCGCCTGATCAAACTGATGGTCTCCCTGATTGCCTTCTGCCTTGTGGACATCTTCTGGGTGCTCGTCTACTGGGACGTGCTGCCCCGGACACAGTTCCTGCGCACGGTTTCCAACGTGTTCCTCTACTGCGCCATAAACGCCTGCTCCTACTCCATGTTCATCCTGCTCAACGGATGCCTTGAGCTTGTCAGCTCCTCGAAGCTGTTCGACATGAAGCTCACCATGGTACCCTTCTGGATTCTCATAGCCCTCACCGTCACCACCCCCTGGACGAAGCTCCTTTTCAGCATAGACGAAGCCGGAAATCTGATCCGGGGAATCTTCTACATCCCCTTCATGGTCGCGATAATGGGCGACCTCCTGCTCGCATCCGTCCGGGCGGCTATCCTCGCCTTCCGCCCGGAGAACGAGGCGAACAGGGAGCTGTGCATCCTCGTCGCCTTCTACGGCCTTCCCATCCTGATAGGCGGCCTGCTGCGCGCATTCTTCGTGAGCATGCCGTCCGTCGCGTTCGGGACCTCCGTATCCGTCACCCTCTTCTTCGTCATGCAGATAAGGGAGCAGGTGTCGATGGACACCCTTACCGGGATAAACAACCGCAGGCAGGGCGAGAGGTTTTTCATCAGGCAGATTCAGGCTATCAACCAGAGGGAGTCCGAAAGCGACGGCCTTTACCTGTTCATGGCCGACCTGGACAAATTCAAGTCCATCAACGACACGTACGGGCACAACGAGGGGGACAACGCCCTGGTCGTGACGGCGGAAGCTTTGCGCGAGGCCTGCTCCCAATATGCGGACAGGTGCATGCTCTGCCGGTTCGGCGGGGACGAGTTCGTCCTGGGGGGCATGTTCAGTTCCGACGCGAAGGCCGACGTGTTCTGCGCCCTGCTCAACGATTCGGTCGCACGGAAGTGCGAGCAGAATCAGCTGCCCTACGTCATCTCGCTCAGCATAGGCTACGCGCGCTACACGAAGGAATTCAAGACATTCCGCGGTCTCCTGGCCGCCGCCGACAAGAAGATGTACGAGCGGAAGAGGGCCTCGCGCCGCCCCTGAGGGAACGTATTCCCGCAGGGTATCCCCATTCGCGGGCTAGTGCATGCCGCCCGGGACGGGAACGTATTCCCGCAGGGTATCCACCTTCGCGGGCTGGTGCTTGCATTCGTAGCATACGCATTCTTGGAACCAATGCGGACTGGCACACAGTTCGATGAGCGCAAGCAAATGCCTGCTCTGGGGTCCCCGCCCTGCTCCATACGTTCCCTCTGATGTGGCAGTTTTTCGCAAGCAAATGCCCGCTCTGGGGTCCCCGCCCCGCTCCATACGTTCCCTACAACTGGCAATATGAAGTCCCTCCGGCTGGCAGTATGAAGTCCCTTCGACAGGCAATATGAAGTCTCTCCGACTGACAGTATGAAGGCCCTGCAAACTGACAGTATGAAGACCCTGCAAACTGACAGTATGAAGGCCCTGCAAACTGACAGTATGAAGGCCCTGCAAACTGGCAGTATGAAGTCCCTGCAAACGGGCAGTGCGCGATTCCTCCAAAAAAAAAACACGGGCTGGCGATTTTACTACATCCCGCACCCCCTTTCTTCCTGTAGATTGGCAGTATCAAGAGTTTGCAGGAGGTAAATATGCAGACAGAAGAGATTTTGACGGGTGTCTTCGGGGAGCTCCACGAGCTGCTCGGGGACCACAGGGAGTTCAAGCGCGAGACGCTCTCGCGGCTGTCCGCGCTTGAGAAGGAAGTGAAGGACGCGCCGGCCCTGAGGTCGGCGAGGCTTGCGGCGGCGGTCTCCGCCCTTTCCGGGGCCGCGTCGCTTCTGGGAGGGCTCGGGCTCAGGCTCGTGGCGGCCTTCCCTTCTGCGGGAGGCGCGTCATGAGCGGGCTTGACGGAATGGCGTCCGGGCTCCGTTCCGGGGGCAGGACGCGCGGGGAGGTCTTCGGCCTTCTCCTCAGGCAGTTCGTGGGCGCGCCCTATGCCTGGGGCGGGTCCGGGCCCTCCGGCACGGACTGCTCGGGAAGCGTGTGCGCCTGCCTTTCCCGGGCGACGGGGAGGAGCATCCGCGTGACGGCGGACGAGCTTTACCGGAGGCAGTTCACCGAGGACGCGGCGGGACCCGGCTTCCTTTCGGGCAGGATAGCCGCTGCCTTCTTCCTGGACGGGGAAGGCAGGGCCGTCCACGTGGCGGGCCACATGGGGGACGGCCTGTTCCTGAACGCCTCGAGCATCGAGGAGGGGAGGCGGGCACGGGTCAGGACCTGGCCCGAGCTCTGCCGGATGTACCCGGGCTTTGCCCCCAGGCTCCGCGTGTATACCGGGCCCCGGCTTCCGGGCGGGAAGGGGGCGGCGGTATGACGGGGAAACTGTACGAGGGCGGCTTTTCGGGCTGCCTGGGCTACCTGCTCAAGCGGGCCATCCTGCTCGGGGCCAAGCTCGTGGGCTTCAAGGGCTTCTGCCTTTTCCTCGCGACCGCGCTCCTGTTCCTTGGCAGGATTGGGGAGGATGTCTGGCTGACCCTGGCCGTGACGCTCGTGTGCAGCGCGAGCGGTATCCGCGTGCTGGACTCCATCAGGGAAGGGGCCGGCGCTCTGGATGCGAAGGACGCGCTCTCGGTGCGGCTGTCTGGCCGGGCCGGGGGCAAGGGAAATTATGGAGGAGAATATGAAGGTTTTTGGAAAGACGATCCTGGCGCTGTCGCTGGCGGGCCTGCTTTTGCCCTGCCGGGTCCGGGCGGAGGAGGCGGAAAGGCCGCCGCAGCCGGTTCCGGCGGCGGAGACGCGAGCGAAGCCGCGAGGCGGGCCGCGGGGCGGAGGGCTGACAAGGCCTCCCGCAGGGCCGGGGGAGGCCTCGGCGAGAAAGGACGGGAGCGGATCCGGGGAATCCTTGAGGAGGCCGCCCGCTGCGTCGAGTGAGCGGCCCGCCCCCGGCGCGGGCGGGCTGGACCTGGACGCGCTGGAGGATGAGCTTGGCAGGGTCCTTGACGAGTGCGTCGCCGAGGCCCTGGCCGAGCAGCGGAAGAGCTTCGAGCGGGATTACTCCCGCCTCTGGGACTCTCGGAGTTTCTGGAGGCGCGCCGCGGTCGGGGAGGGCGGTGCCATCGTGGCCTGCCTTCTCGGGGGAATCCTCGCCTGGAAGCTGAGCCGCCAGTAGGCGTTGCCCGGCGGGTGCTTGCCGCCTTTGACGGGAACGTATAGCCTTGACGCTACGCTGGCATTTCCCGCCGGGTATCCCCATTCGCAGGCTGGTGCTTGCACAATCATCGTTCTTTTGTTATAATCAGCTGTTTTGCATTTCCAAGCGGGTGGAGAATACTTATGCTGAAATACATCGGCAAGAGGCTCGTGACGGCGGCCGTCACGGCCTTCCTTGTGGCGACACTGACGTTTTTCATAATGAACATGGTGCCGGGAGGGCCCTTCCTCTCGGAGAAAGCGGTCACCCCCCAGGCGCAGGCGGCGATGGAGGCCAAGTACGGCCTGGACAAGCCGCTCGGCCAGCAGTACCTGACCTACATGGGCGGGCTTTTGAGGGGCGACTTCGGCCTTTCCGTCAAGAAGCGGGGCCGCACGGTCAGCGACATCATCTTCACCAAGTTCCCCGTGTCCGCGAGGCTCGGCGGCTGGGCAATCCTCGCGGCGGTTTTGTTCGGCGTTCCGCTCGGCGCGGTCGCGGCCTACAAGCGGGGCAAGGCGGTGGACAACATCCTCGTCGTCCTCTCGACGGCGGGCATCGCAATCCCGAGCTTCCTCTCGTCAACCCTCCTGATGTACGTCTTCTCGACCAAGCTCAAGCTGCTTCCGTCCCTGGGCCTCGGCAGCGCGGCGAGCTACGTCATGCCGGTCGCGGCCCTCGCCTTGTACCCGACCTTCTACATCGCCCGCCTGATGCGGAGCTCCATGCTCGACGTGATGGGCCAGGACTACATGCGGACGGCCAGGGCCAAGGGGGTGGGCAGCCTCAGGTCCATCTTCAAGCACGCCCTCCGGAACGCCATACTGCCCGTCGTCACGTACCTCGGCCCGCTGATCGCCTCCCTGATGACGGGGAGCTTCATAATAGAAAAGATTTTCAACATACCCGGCCTGGGATCGGAGTTCGTCGGGGCCATCACGAGCCGCGACTACCCGATGATAATGGGCACGACGATATTCCTCGCGGTCTTCGTCATACTGATGAACGTCATAGTGGACATCATGTATGCCGTCGTCGACCCCAGGATAAAGCTCAAGTAGGAGGAGAGAATGAGCGACAAGATGGACAGGACGCATGCCCGCAACCCCCTGAGCCTCCAGCTCAGGGTGGACGATTTCATACCCGCCTCCGCAGACGAGAAGGAGTCCCTCGTCATCATGCGCGAGTCCGTGGGATTCTGGAAGGACGGTTTCCGCCGCTTCCGCAGGAACAAGATAGCGATGGCCTCGCTGGCGATCGTCCTGCTGATCGTCGTGATCTGCTTCATCGTCCCTGCCTTCTACCCCTACAAGTACGAGCAGCAGATGAAGGGGAGCGAGCGGCTCGGGCCCTTCGGGCATTCCAAGACGGAGCTTGCCCGGATCCAGGCGGGAGAGAAGGTCTTCCCCCACATCCTGGGGACCGACCAGAACGGGCGCGACTACGCCATCCGCGTGATGGTCGGAGGCCGCGTGTCGATGACGGTCGGCATCGTCGCCTCCCTGCTCATCCTGATGATCGGCTCCCTCTACGGGGCCGTCGCGGGATACCTCGGGGGCACGGTGGACATGATAATGATGCGGGTGGTGGACATCATCTACACGGTGCCGGACGTGCTGATCATCATCCTGCTCGCGCAGACGCTCAAATACCCCCTGAGGTCATTGGGCGAGCTTCCCGGCTTCGGCTGGATCCAGAAGCTCGGCCCCAACATGGTCAGCATGTTCATCGTCTTCGCCCTGCTCTACTGGGTCGGCATGGCCCGCATCATCCGCAGCCAGATAATGGTCCTGAAGCAGAACGAGTACGTGACGGCGGCCAAGGCCCTCGGCGCGGGCGGCAGGAGGATTATCGGCAAGCACCTCATCACGAACTGCATCGGCACTCTGATCGTCACGACGACGCTCCAGATACCCTCGTCGATCTTCACCGAGTCCTTCCTGTCATTCCTGGGCCTCGGGGTGCAGGCCCCCATGCCCTCCCTGGGTTCGCTTGCCTCGGCGGCCCTGAACGGCTTCCAGACTTTCCCGGAGAAGCTTTTCGCCCCGGCGTTCCTCATCTTCATCATCATCCTGAGCTTCAACCTTCTGGGCGACGGCCTCCGCGACGCCTTTGACCCGAGGCTCAAGAGCTAGGAGGGGTATATGGCAGACAGCAAGTATTTGGTCGACATACAGCACGAGAAGCTCTCCTTCTTCACCCCGGCGGGCGAGGTGCAGGCTCTGAACGACGGGACCATCCGGAGGCGCGAGGGCGAGGTCCTCGGCATAGTCGGCGAGTC
>JAFSSU010000267.1 GCA_017450845.1 Treponema sp. | reverse complement strand
CTGAGAATGAATTATCTCGATGAATTCTGCTTCCGTCAATTTCCTTCTCCCGGACAGAATTATACATCATTGTACGAATTTTAAAAAGCTCTTTTTACCTTTTTTTGCTGAATAGTTACCTTTTTCGGAAGTAAATTTACACATTTTCGCATTTTTTCAGCCTGCCGAGGAATCCCCCTCCCCACCGGGGATGACTCCGCCCTTCCGTAGTCGGCGGTCAAAAAAACGCCTTTCCGTAAAGCCGCCTCAAAGCTCCGTGCGGCAGGAACTGATGGACGAAGCCCCCTCCCGCGCACCTAACGTGCCTCACGGGGCTGGCAGGCATCTTGCTGTCCCCTCATTCTACTTCCAAACGGACGGGATGTCAAACGTCCGCCCCCTCAAATGCGGCCAGAGGACTCTGTACCGGTCGGTATTCTTTCGTATACCGACTGGTATTCATTTGTGTACCGGTCGGAATTCATTTGTGTACCGGTCGGAATTCTTTTGCGTACCGGTCGGAATTCTTTTGCGTACCGGTCGGAATTCATTTGTGTACCGACCGGAATTCATTTGTGTACCGGTCGGAATTCTTTTGTGTACCGACCGGAATTCAAACGATTTCCCTACTGGATGTCGTTCAAGAGGTATGGCGTGGTCTGGTAGACGTAGTAGTTGAGCCAGTTGGTGTAGAAGAGGTGGGCGGTGCTGCGCCAGCTGGAGAAGACAGGCTTGGTCGGGTCGTCGCCGGTGAAGTAATTCTCCGGGATTCGGACCGAAAGCCCCTTCTTCTTGTCCCGGTTGTATTCCTTGGCCAGGGTGTCCGCATCGTATTCCAGGTGGCCCATCATGAAGACGGACCTGCAGTCCTTGGACTTGGCCAGGGTCATGCCCGTGACCGGCGAGTTGGCCAGCAGCTCCAGGTCGGGGTTCTTCAGTATGTCCTCGCTCTCTATGCGGGTATAGCGGGAAGTCGGCACGGGGAAGAAGTCGTCGAAGCCCCGCAGCAGGGGATCCTTGGGCCGGATGAGCTTGTTGTAGTAGATGCCGGAGTACTTCTCGCGGACTATGTGCTTCTGTATGCCGTAAAAGTGGTACAAGGCCGCCATGGCCCCCCAGCAGATATAGAGGGAGCAGAAGACGTTCTTCTTGGCGTAGTCCATAAGGCGGCAGATTTCCTCCCAGTAGTCCACGTCCTCGAAGGGAAGCTGCTCCACGGGCGCACCGGTGATTATCATGCCGTCATACTTGCTGTCGTAGACCTCCTTGGACGAGATGTAGAAGCGTTTCATGTACTCGCGGGGCGTGGTCTTGGAGACGTGCCCGGAAATGCGCACGAGCGAGATGTCCGTCTGCAGGGGGGTGTTGGACAGGAGCCTCATTATCTGTGTCTCCGTGACCTCCTTGGTGGGCATCAGGTTGACGATGGCTATCTTGAGGGGACGGATGTCCTGCATCTCTGCCCTCTTCTCCGACATGACGAAGATGTTCTCCTTTTCGAGCGTGGAGTATGCGGGCAGGGCGGAATCTATCTTTATAGGCATAGCAGGGGTATTATAGCACAAAAAAGCAAAATATGCTATACTCTTCAACTATGTCAGACAATCGCAGGGCGGCCGTCAAAAAGCTGAGGAAGCTGGTCATTGAGCCAAAAGAGGACGTGGAGGCCTACAGGGCCAGGTTCGAGGAGACCTTGAGCGAGGTCTTCCTGCCCAACCACGTGGAGCGGGTGGAGCACAGCTACGGGGATGTCGCCAGCGACATCCTGATTCCCGAGCTTTCCTCCGTCAGCAAGATTATCTTCTATATACATGGTGGTTCTTTTGCCGCCGGCAGCAGGGTCAGCTACCGGACTTTCTGCGCATCGCTCGCAAACTCCTGCTCCTGCCGCCTGGTCCTGCCCGAGTTCCGCCTGGCCCCCAAGCACCCCTTCCCCGCCGCGATTGACGACGTACTGACGGTCTACCGGGCCCTGAGGGAAGAAATCGTCGCCTCCCGCTCATACGCCCCGGACGGGAACATCATACTCGCGGCTGACGGGTCGGGGGCGAGCATCGCCATGGCCCTGATGCAAAGGCTTGACGAGGAGGAGAGGAGCAGCATCGCCCGGATTCTTTTGTTCTCCCCCTGGCTGGACTTCTCAGCGGAGGACGAAATCATCGCGAACAAGAGGCTGCATGACGACATAATCACGGGAGACAAGCTGCACCGGGCGGTGGACGTGTACACCTATGCCTCCAACTTCCGCAATCCCCTTGTCTCGCCCCTCTGCGCCCTGCCCGAGGCCTTCAAAGGCTTCCCTCCGATTCACATACAGATGGGAGGGGACGAAATCCTGACCAGGCAGGCTGTCGCGTTCAAGCAGCTCGCCCAGGAAGCGGGCGTGGACACAATGCTGGACACCTGGCCCGGGATGATGTTCATGTTCCAGATGGCGGACGAATTCCTGAACGACTCCCACCTCGCCCTGGACAAAATCGGCAGGATGATAGGGGGCAAGCCGGCCGTCGCCTACGAGGACGAGGAGACAAAGGCCGAGAGGGAGAGAATCCTCAGGAAGAACAATATAGGAAGCTGATTTTTGCCGCAGGCCCGGTCACTTGCCCAGATCCAGCATGCGCCGGTCGTATGAGGCGGGCGGGTCCTCCACGATGCTCCAGTCAAAGTCCAGCACGCCGTGCGGCGGGAAGGGAGAGGCGGGCGCAGGGTGGCGGCGGGCGTTGTTGGCGGCGATAATCTCCTGCAGGTTCTGGCTGCCGTCGGTCAGGGTCAAATAGGGCTTGCCGAGCGCGAGGATCGTCGAGGTCCTGACGGTGTAGCTGCGCTCGTTGCCTTTCTCGTCCTTGACGTGCTTCTCTACCAGGACGCTGTTCAGCTCGTATTCGCCGCCGATCGAATTGCTCTTTTCTATATTACGTATGCGGGTGCGCTTTCCGAGCGTGCATGTGTAGGTTTTCTCCGCCGAGCGCAGGTGCTTGGGGACGCTGTAGGTCGCCTCCCCGTCGGTGAAGAGTGCCCGGGCCTCGGGGTTGTATTCCATGTCGGTCTCCCAGTAACGGATGTGGTAGACCGCGTTGTTCCGTATATAATAGGAAAGAAGCTCGGTGTTCGTGACCGGAGGGCAGACGAGGATGCCGTTCGCGCTGCCCGCATCCTGCCAGTAGCCGTCCAGCAGGTTCTCCGCCTGAACGGTGATGCCGTCCAGAAGCTCGCTCGCGGGCACTGAGTCGCTGTCCTCCGCTTTCACCGCGAATTTCAGGTAAAGCTTGTCCCCGATGACCGCGACCGGGATGTGGTAAGTGTCCTCGCCGCCCAGCTTGTGGTTCGCGAACTTGACCTCTATGTCCCAGGCCCCGCTGTTCTTTTCCTCCGCGGTCAGCAGGTCACCGTCCTCCTGCACGACAGGCTTGTCCATGTCCGCCGTAAAGAGCTCGTCGGTCAGGGGCGTGAAGTGAAGCTCCATCTCCTCCGCCTGCCGCGTCCCGGCGGCATTCCTGTCCCGCTTCACCGTGGCGGAATATTCCTTGCTCTCCCCTGCCCTGTCGTCATACCACTGGTAGAAGGTCCTGAGCACGATGTCGGGGACAGGCCTGCCGCTCTCCTCGCCGTTGTATCCCGAACCGAACACGACATAGCGGCCGTCATTGGCCCAGATGCCGGAAAGCAGGGCGGGCACCGGCTCCTGCGGCACTTCCTCAGAGGAAGCATCTACGGAGGGAGAAATATCAGCGGTATCAGCAGCATCCTGGGCAAAAAGCCCCGACGTAACAAACGAGGCGGAAACTAACAGAGAAAAGGCAACAACAAAAGGAAAAGACTTCTTCACATCTTCTATATCGGCATAAACGAGATAATCTATCAGATTACTACGAACTCATTCCCATTACATTGCACTTGTGCCGCATCTGGGGATCCAAGGGGTGAAAACCCCTTGGCAGCCGCTGGGGGAAGTTGGGGGCTTGGGGGCCACCCCAAAAGCAACAATTTAGCTAAATCCGCTTATAAAACTAATTTTTTAGTTGACTTATTAGCTCTTTCTGCTATAATTAACTTATCAGCACCTACGGGAATTAAGTAATTTTCCCTAACTTACTGG
>JAFSSU010000266.1 GCA_017450845.1 Treponema sp. | reverse complement strand
TGCAAGCCCGGCACCGACGACGGCATCTTCGAGGAATGGCGCAAGTACCGCTGGCAGTTCTACCTCAAGTACGGCATCGCCGAGAAGAACCTCCAGTGGCACCACCACGACAAGCTCGCCCACTATGCCAAGGACGCATACGACATCCAGTACAACTTCCCGATCGGCTTTGAGGAGATTGAGGGAATCCACAACAGGACGGACTTTGACCTTGGCCAGCATACGAAGGTATCCGGAAAGGATATGAGCTACATTGACCAGGACGACGGCAACAAGACCTATACGCCCTACGTCATCGAGACTTCAGCCGGTTTGAACCGCAACTTCCTCGCATTCCTCTGCGAGGCCTACGAGGAGCAGGATGTCGGCACCGACGGAAAGGAAGACTTCCGCACCGTCCTGCACCTGCATCCCAAGCTCGCTCCCTGCACGGTCGCCGTGCTGCCGCTGATGAAGAAGGACGGGCTCGCCGAGAAGGCGCAGGAAATCCGTCATTCGCTCAAGGACGAGTTCGTCACTGACTACGACCAGAGCGGCACGGTCGGCAAGCGCTACAGAAGGCAGGATGAGATTGGAACGCCCTATTGCGTCACCGTTGACTACGACACGCTCGACCAGAACAGCAAGGATTACGACACCGTCACCGTCCGCTTCCGCGACAGCATGAAGCAGGAGAGGGTCAAGCTTTCCGAGCTGCACGGCTTCATCCACAACGCGATACGCAACTATACTCCCGTCATCCGCTAAGGCTGTCATGGAGTATGTCGCGCTGGGCAGGTCAGGCCTGCTGGTCAGCAACATCGCGTTCGGCGCGATGAGCCTGGACTGCCCGGAAATCGAGGCTCTCGGGGACGGGGCGGGGGAATATGTCTGTTCCCTCGTCCGGCAGGCCTACGAGGCCGGAATAAATTTCTTTGATAGCTCACGAGTTACCCCGGTCAGCGAGAAGCGACTGGGGGATGCCCTGTATGGCATCCGTGACCATGTTCTTGTCGCTACGAAGAGCCGGGGCCTGGACGGGGAGGCCGTGCAGCGGGACTTGAACGCCAGCTTGAAATGCCTCTGCACGGATTACATAGACCTTTTTCAGATTGAATGCAACGAATCCATCCCCGACGAGAAGGGCAGGGACAGGATTTACAGCAAGCTCGTGGAACTGAAGGAAAAGGGAACGATACGTCACTTCGGGCTTGTCACCGAGGATCTGACGCTTGCGGAGAAAGCGATCGAAAGCGGCCTGTACGAGAGCGCCCAGTTTCCCTTCAACATGATTTACACGGGGCCCGCGGCGACCCTTGTCTCTCTCTGCGCCCAGCGGGACGTGGGTTGCATTGCGATGCAGCCGCTCAACGGGGGCATCCTCCGCAATATCCCCCTCGCCGTTGGCTTCTTTACCAAGTATGACAACGCTGTGCCTGTCTTCGGCATCCATACGGCGGAAGAGCTCCAGCAGATAGTTTACTTTGCGGGTCATCCGCCGGTCATAGACGATAAATTCGAAAGCGATATTGAGGCAATCCGCCTGCACTACAACTAGGACAGCCGCCTAATCCGATTCCCACTCCCCCTCATCCGAGATGTGCCAGATAGCAAGCTGTTGCTTGGAACGCGGGCTGTACCAGGAGATGCTTCCGTCATTGTTCAGGACTGCCAGCAGGTTCTGCCCGCTGACGGCCTTGACGGGGAGGGATGCCGACCTCCTGTATGAGATGCATTTGTTCGTCCTGAGGTTGTAGGCGTAGACCTGCGTCCGTCCTATGTTCGTGAAAAGCTCGTCCCCCTTCAGCTGGGTTCTCGCGGAGCTGTCCTCGTTGTTCAGTTTGAGCAGGAAGCGGAATGTCTTTGCCGTGGTGTCATAAGCAAAAATCTGCGTCAGGTACTCGTCATTCCCCTTGTTCTCTATCTCCACACCGTAGAGGCTTGCGCCGTCAGAAGTATGGCTCAGGGAGAAGGCGACAGTCCCGTCCATCTTGATTGGCACAGTCTCCTTGGTCTTGAGGTTGACGCTCATAAGGGCAGAGTCATTCGCGCCCGAGGCTGACTTGGCCACGTAGAGCGTGTCGCCCACGAGAGCCGCGTCCTCTATGGTGCTTCCACTGTACAGGTCAGTGTTTTTTCCCGTTCCCATGTCATAAAGGCAGACGCTGTTGTTGCCTTTGACGTAGAGAATTCCTTTCTCCGTCAGGCGGACTTTTGAGATGCTTGCGGACGGGGTAAAGAGAATCTCGCTCTTTCCGTCTCCTGGCGAGAGCTTGTGGACAGGCGAGCGCGACCCCTCCGTCCAGAGAATTATGTCTTTGCCGCTGAATGCCATCCTGTCGGTCCCGGCCGGGGCGCCCGCAAGCTCCTCCGTGCTGCCCTCATTGAAATCCGCCCTGTAAATCTTTCCCGCCGCCAAGGCGTAGAAGTCCGTCCCTTCCGAGCACAAGTCGCTGACCCTGCCGAATTTTCCCTGGGTTATCGGCTCCAGGGAGTAAGTCTCCGACTCCTTTATGTCAGAGAAGCTGTAGATATCCCCTTCCTTGGTCCCCAAGATAACGCTCTCCTGGTTCTTCGCAATCGTGGCGAAAGAGTCGGAGTCCTTGAGCCCCATAAAGTTCTTCACAAGGCTGCTGGAGGGGAGAGAGCCCGATGCGGCCTGAGTCAGGTAGTCCGCAAGGGACTCGCTGCTTATCAGGCTGAGCGAATAGCCCCGCCCCCTGTCGCTTATGTAGAAAAGGCCCTCCTCGTAATCACCGCCACAGCTCGCGAGCATTGGGTTGGTCGCGTTGTAGCTGGCGAGGGTCTTTCCGGTCGTCGCGTCTATGACGTATATCGTGTTTGCCTTGACACCGGCGAAGAAACGGTTCTGGAACTTTCCGCTGCCGAAGAGGCAGGGCTGTTCGAGCGATGCCTCCGTAGGGAAGCGGAGCTTGACGTTCCCCTTCTTTATGTCCCAGTAATAGATGTATCCCGAGGGCGAGTACATGATGGCGGTTTTCTCGCTGTCACCCGTCCGCGCCATCGTTATGACCCCGGGGATTGTCTTTATGTTTTTGAGGACATCGCCCGTCCGTGCGCTCAGGATGTACATCCCGTTGACGGCGGATGTGCCCACAAAGAGGTAACTTCCCTTGGCCGAGTAGGAGAGGCAGATCACGGAGCTTTTGAACCTTTTGGCAAAGCGGCGGCCGAAGGTGTTCCAGTCATACACGGCGACTCGGTTGGTGGCAAGGCCGTTGCTCTCGTAGACCGCGACGTCGTTGGAATCCGGGTTCCCTGCCATCAGGGCAATCGGGATGTCGCTCACCTGATAGCGTTCTCCCTTGCTTTCGCCCTGTCCGGGATTGTCCCATCTGACAAGGAAGCCGTCGCTCCCTGCGGTGTAGAAGACCTGCTCGTCCGCCCTCACCGCTATGGCAGTAACGGCACCGTCATGCGGTTGCCTGGACTGGTAGGACTGGGCATGGGTCCCCGCAGCACAGAGAACAATTGCGGTCAGTGCCAGCATGCTTCTTTTCATTTCTTTCCTCCATTCTCTTTCCGTGACCGGAACCCTATCTCCCTATGAAGTAGCGCACGTCTCCAGCGAGCGCAAGGACCATAAGGAGCGCGATGAACGCGATTCCCACATACTGTATGTAGTACAAGAGCTTGGGATGCATCTTGCGCCGGGCGACTATCTCTATGAGGGCAAAGAGTATGAGCCCTCCGTCCAGAATCGGGACGGGAAGCAGGTTCGTGATGAAAAGAGAGACGCTTATGAGCGCAAGAATCTGCAAAGTGCTGACTATCCCGACCTTCGCTCCCTCGGAGAAACCTTCCTTAACGGTGTCCCCGAGCATCGTCGTTATGCGGGCAGGTCCGGAGACGGCTTTTGTCACGTCAACGCCCTTGAACAGGATTCCTATGCTCTTGAAAGTCAGGGAGACAAGGCTCCCGCACTGCCTGACCCCCTCCGCGACTGCGCCGATAGGGGTGTATGGCCCGTAGTGCCGCTCTATCACGGAATCGGCGGACGAGACTATGCCGAGCTTGCCCGCCCCAGTCTCCTTGTCCAGCAGGGTGTGGGCGGTAATCTCAAGGATCTCGCCCTTCCGGTCCACCGTTATGCGGATATCCTCGTCGGGATGGGTCGCGACGTAGGAAGCTATGTCGCTGAAGTCCGCCATCTCCTTGCCGCCGATAGCCTTTATCGTATCCCCGCTTTGCATCCCTGCCTCGTGTGCCGGGGATGCCATGCCCTCGTAAATCTCGTCGGCCATGCTGACCTGAGTTCCCGCGCTGTAATAGCTGTAACCGATGAGGGCAATGGTGTAAAATGCTAGGAATCCGAACAGCAGGTTGAAGAAGGGGCCTGCGAACGCTATGAGGAGACGCTTCAGCGGATGAACTCCGTAGAAGGAATCCGGGTCACCGGCTATCTCATTCCTGTTTTCCTCTATCGATTTCTTGAAGTCGTTCTCGCCCTTCATCGAGCAGTAGCCGCCCAATGGAATCAAGGAAAGCCTGTAGTCAGTGCCACGGACTTCCTTGTGCAGCAGCACCGGCCCCATTCCGACGGAGAAGGCGAGTACCTTCACCCCGAACAGACATGCGGCGAGGAAGTGGCCCAGCTCGTGGAAGAACACGAGGAAGCCAAGCCCGATGATTCCTATTATGACTGTCAAATGCAGCCCCCTGCAATCTTAACAAACAGCTCGCCCGCTTTGTTACGGGCTTTTTTGTCCATTTCAAAGACATCTTCCAGGTTGCCTGCTTCCTGGGACCAGTCTGACTCCAGGCACTGGCCCACTATGCGCGGTATGTCCATGAAGGAGCATTTCTTGGAGATGAAAGCCGCGACAGCGACCTCGTTGGCGGCGTTGAAAGCCGTCGTGTAGGACTTGCCTGTCTTTGCACAGGAATAGGCCAGACGCAACATGGGAAAAGAGTCCATCCGGGGAGGGAAGAAGGTCATCGTATGCCCGGCAAGGTCGAACTCCTCCAGATAGTTCTCCTTGTTCTCCGGCCAGGTCAGCGCGCCCAAGATGGGATGCCGCATGTCAGGATTGGAAATCTGCGCGTAGAGCATACCGTCCCTTGTCCTCACCAGGCTGTGGATAAGGCTCTGCGGATGTACGACGACCTTCACCCGCTCGGTCGGCATGTCAAACAGGCGGCATGCCTCTATGACCTCAAGCCCCTTGTTGGCGAGGGTCGCGCTGTCTATCGTGATTTTTGGCCCCATATTCCATGTGGGATGGTGCAGGGCTTGCTCCACGGTTACGTTCTCCAGCTGCGCGTCCGTATACTCGCGGAAGGGGCCTCCGCTCGCCGTGATGACTATCTGCGAAATGTTGTCCTTTCCGGACTGATGAATCAGGTTAAAAACCGCGCTGTGCTCGCTGTCCACCGGGATTATCGACCGGCCTTTCTTTTTTGCGAGGGCCTGAATCAGCGGCCAGGCCATGACGACCGTCTCCTTGTTGGCGAGGGCTAGGTCCATCCCGGCTTCCAGCGCGATGGCGGATGGCCTGAGCCCGGCCGCACCGGCTATGCCGTTCACGGCAATGTCCGCCCCGCAGGACTCGGCAAGCTTCTGCAAGCCTTCGATGCCCTCATCCTCGAAAAGGCTCCCGGGGCAGCCGAATTCCTTGCAGAGCTTTTCCAATTCGTCGCGCCTGTGCCCTGCGCTAATGCCGACGACCGTGAAGTCATCCCTCATGTTCCGCGCTATGTCAAGCGTCTGGCTGCCGATTGACCCCGTACAGCCCAAGACCAAAAGCTTTTTCATTTCGGGTTGTACAGAAGGAGGAGCAGGAAATAGAAGACCGGGCCCGCCATAAGGATGGAGTCTATCGTGTCCAAGACTCCGCCTCGCCCGGGAACGACACGCCCCGAGTCCTTCACACCGGAGGACCGCTTGAATACCGACTCCGCGAGATCACCGATTATAGAGGCGAACGCCGTGAACACCGCCAGAATGACTGCCTTACGGACAGTACCGCCGAATATCTCCGGGAAAAACTTCCAGCCAAGGATTCCCGCGACGATGGAGCCGGCGACTCCGCCGATGAAGCCCACAATGCTCTTATTGGGGCTTGCCTTGACTATTCCCCTGTTGTTCTTTCCGAACAGAATCCCGAAGAACCATGCGAAGCTGTCGCAGAGAAAGACCATCAGAAGGAAAATCGCTATCGTCTGTGAGGAAACATCTATTCCATTGTTTTTCAGGTAAGTCATCCTTGAGAGGAAAGTCAGAAGGAAGCCCGTGTACAGGACAATGAAGCTGCTCGAGGCAATCCTGACGAGCGAATGCTCGAATGTCTTTGCCGTGATCACCTCTGCGGCAAGTATTATCAGTACCGCGACGATGAAGGTGTAGGTTATGAACTCTGGACCGGTGATGCCGGGAAGGTTCCTGCCGCCCGTGAAAGTTGGGACCACGGCATAGAGGGCCGCCGCCAAAGGAATGGCCACGGTCATCGCCACAACGAAGCCTTTCCTGTGGAGAGGACCTTTGCCGGAGAACATCGCATACAGCTCCGCCGCCCCGATGCCGCACATCAGGCATATGAAGACATGCAGCGCAATATGGGCATGGAAGGGCTGGAGGGCTACGAAGAGTATGATCGGGACCCCGATGAAGAAGGTCAGAAGCCTCTTGATAAGGTTGGACTTGTTCATTGCTTTCCTCCCTCTGCCTTGTCGTCCAGGACTGCGCCGAATTTACGCGTCCGTTTCTGATATTCCGCTATGTCCGAGATGAACTCATCCCTGCCATAGTCCGGCCAGAGAGTATCGGAGAAAACAAGCTCCGCATAAGCCGACTTCCACATGAGGAAGTTGCTGAGCCTCTTTTCTCCGCCAGTCCGTATGAGAAGATCCACGTCTGGCAGGTCGGGGATGTCGAATGAGGAGGAGATGTCCTCCTCACAGATGCTGGTCTTGCCGGAGGCGGCGAGCTTGTTGACGGCCCGCACGATTTCGTCGCGCCCTCCGTAATTAACGGCGAGAACGACAGTCAGGCCGGTAAAGCCCTTGGTGTCCTCCTCTGCTTCCCGTATGTCTTTCTGTATGTTCTTGGGCAGGCCGGACAAATCACCTATCTGCCTGACGCGAATCTGGTTGTCCCTGTAGAACTGCAGTTCATCGAGCAGGTGAATGTGAATCAGGTTCATGAGGAAACCGACTTCCTGTTCCGTCCGCTTCCAGTTCTCGGTCGAGAAAACATAGAGCGTGACGTACTCCAAGCCTAAGTCTGCGGCTGCCTTGGTTATGTCCTTGGCACGTTTGAGTCCTTCCTCGTGGCCTTTTGTCCTGACCAAGCCCCTTTGCCTGGCCCAGCGTCCGTTCCCGTCCATGATAATCCCGACGTGACGGGGAAGGGAACCAGGCGCTGTGTTTATCGCAGTGCTTTCCACGGCTTATTCCATAATCTCTTTTTCTTTTGCGCCGTAGACTTTGTTTATCTCTTCTATATATTTGTCAGTCAGCTTCTGGAGCTTGTCTGTCTCCTGCTTGAGCTGATCCTCGGTGATTTCACCGGCTTTCTGCTGCTTCTTGAGCGCGTCATTTCCGTCACGCCTTATGTTTCTGATTGTTGTCCGGTAGTTCTCTGCGGTCGCCTTGGCCTGCTTGACCAAATCCTTGCGGCGCTCCTGGGTGAGCGGCGGGATCGCTATGCGGATTGCCTTGCCGTCGTTGGAGGGGTTCAGTCCCAGCTCTGCTTTCTGTATCGCTTTCTCGATTTCCCCGATGAGGCTCTTGTCAAAGGGGGAAATCACGATTGTCCTCGCCTCCGGGATTGAAATTTGCCCCACCTGGTTCAGGGGGGTAGGGGTTCCGTAGTAGTCCACGCGAACCTTGTCAAAAATAGACGCGCTTGCCCGTCCCGTGCGGATTGAGTTGTACTCTTCCTTCAGGCTCGCGACGGTCTTCTCCATCTTTGCCTCGTTGTCAGCCATATATTCCCCCTATAAAAATTGCCAGCGGGCTCCCGCGAAGGAACCCGCCAGCGTTCTTAAGCTTGTTGTGGATTTACTTTCCCAGCTGGAGCAGGGCTATGTCGCCGAACTCAAGCTTGGCTCCGACAGAGTTTCCGACCTCGGCGAGCTTCGCCTCGACCGTCTTCTTGTCGTCCTTCACGAACATCTGATCGACGAAGCAGACCTCGGACAGGTGCTTCTTGATCTTGCCCTCAAGGATTTTCTCCTTTGCGGCATCAGGCTTTCCGGCCATCTTCTCGTCGTTGGCCATCTGGACCTTGAAGATTTCCTTCTGCTCGTCGATGTAGGACTGAGGAACATCGGTCTGCTTGATGTAGGCAGGGGTAAAGGCGACCAGGTGCATGCAGCAGTCCCTGGCGAACTCCTTCACCTTGGCATCCTCAGAGCCCTTCACGATGGTGACGGCAGCCTGCTTGAAGTTTGAGTGGATGTAGATTCCGGCGGAGGCACCGGCAGGAACGTCGATGACCTGAACCTTGCTGACGGACATATTCTCGCGGGTCTTGGTCGCGAAGTCAGTCAGGATATTCTTGAGCCCTTCCTCAACCTGCGTGTATCCCTTTGCGAACACCTCGTCCAGAATCTTCTCGCCGGACTTGATGAACTCCTCATTGTTGGCGACGAAGTCCGTCTCGCAGACGAGCTCAACGATGGCAATCTTGCTGCCATTCTGCCTGATGAAGATGCGTCCCTCGCTGGTGACGCGCTCCGCCCTCTTGGCGACGGCGGCCAGTCCCTTCTCCTTGAGCAGTTTGGTCGCAGCCTCAAAGTCTCCGTTCGTCTCGGTCAGGGCCTTCTTGCAATCCATCATTCCTGCGCCAGTCTGCTCGCGCAGGTCCTTTACCTGTTGTGCTGTGATAGCCATTCTATTTCTCCAGTGATTTACTTGTCGTACTTGTCCTCGTCGATGAGGCTGTTCTCCTCATCGCGGCGGTCGGCCTCTGCATCCTCTTCCTTGGTCTCGGTCGGGGGGTAGTTGGAGTAGTCGACAATCTCCTCGTCCTCGCTCTTGGTGGAAGCGTCGGTCGTAACGTCGTCCTCGTCTCCCAGGGACTCGATAATCTTCAGGCCCTGCTCATTGTCAGCGTCGATGACGGCGTTGGCGATGACCGAGGTGAAGAGGCTGATGGCGCGGATAGCGTCGTCGTTGCCGGGGATGGGGTAGTCGATTCCCTCGGGGTTGCAGTTCGTATCGACGATTGCGACAATCGGGATGTGCATGCGGCGGGCCTCGGCGACGGCAATCTGCTCCTTGTGGGTGTCAATGATGAAGATTGCGCCGGGCAGATCCTTCATCTCCTTGATGCCGCCATAGTTCTTGGTCAGCTTCTCTTTCTCCTTGAGAAGACCGGCGACCTCTTTTTTGGTGAGGTTGTCAAAGGTGCCGTCAACTTCCATCTTCTCAATTTTCTTGAGGCGGAGGAGGGATTTCTTGATAGTGGAAAAGTTCGTGAGCGTACCGCCAAGCCAGCGGTTGTTTACGTAGAACTGACCGCAGCGCTCCGCCTCTTTCTGGATGGCCTGCTGCGCCTGCTTCTTAGTGCCGACGAAAAGGATTGACTTTCCTGATGCCGCCACCTTGCGGATTTCCTCATAGCTGTCCTTAATGGCACCTATGGTCTTCTGCAAGTCGATGATGTGAATTCCGTTCCGCTCTGCGAAGATGTACTTCTTCATGCGCGGATCCCAACGCTTTACCTGATGTCCGAAATGAACGCCGGACTCAAGCAGACTCTTCATGGTAACTACTGCCATGACAAACTCCTTCACCGGAAGAAAGCTTTCCCTCTTTGCGGGCGCTTCTTCCACCTGTCCTTGTTTCTCGAAGCCGAACAAACGGCCCGGAAGATTCCCCTCCGCCCGCTGGCACACGGCCCTGGCGGAGTAGGGCGGGTCACGTCATTTTTCTATGAACGTATATCCCTGCTCCTTGAGCATATCATAAAGCTCAAATATAGGCAAGCCCATTATGCCGCTCTCCGAGCCTTCTATTTTCCTTATGAAGCAGGAAGCCAGGCCCTGTATCCGGTATCCGCCCGCCGCCCCGTGCCATTCGCCCGTATTTACGTACCATTCGATCTCATCCTCGCTCATCGGGGCGAAGCTCAGTCGGCTGACGCTCCGGCGGGTCGTTATGTCATGCAGGTTGTCGTTGTAGAGGGCGACACCGGTTATGACCTCATGGTCATGCCCCTGGAAAGCCCTCATCATGCTGGCGGCATCCTCCTTGCTCGAAGGCTTCCCGTAGAGCTTGCCGTCAAAGAGTATTGCCGTGTCCGCACCTAAAATCCAGCCTATGTCCTCCTGGATCATGGAGATGCGCTGGGCAATCGCCTCGACCTTCTTGCAGGCAAGGTACTCCGGGGCATCTTTCATGTCCAGGTCCTGAGGAATCCGCTCGTCTATGTCCGCAGGGTTCACTACGAAGGGAATGCCCATCATTTTGAGAATTTCCTGCCTTCTGGGGGATGAGGATGCCAAAATCAATGCTTCCATTTATGTTCCACTCTTTTTTTTACTTGGGGCCGTCTCAAAAAACATCAGAATTTTGAAAGAGCCTCCTTTTCCCGTTGACAAATTTTACATAAAACTATAAGCTGTTTCCCATAGTTTTGCGGGAGATTAGCTCAATTGGATAGAGCGTCGGCCTCCGGAGCCGAAGGTTGTGGGTTCGAACCTCATATCTCCCATCTTTTTTCTTGTTGCAAAATAAAAGGGCAAGGACAGCTCGCTGTCTATGCCCTTTTTTATTTGTGCCTTCCGGCTTATTTCTTGTTGGCCTGAAGGTCGCGCAAGAGGCTCAGGGCCTTGAGGCGGACGGGAGTCGCAAACCGATAGTTGGCGGCAATCTCGGAGATTGACTGGATAAGCGCGTTCCTGTCAACGGCGGTAGGAGCAAGCTTCTCGTAGGCGCTGAGGATGTCAAAGGCGAGGGAGCTGGTCGGGTTCAGGGCAGCATACTTGTGCTGGATGAACTCGATGGCGGCGAGGACCTCGTCGTTGTCGTTCATTCCAATCTCACCGAGTGAGCGGACGGCTGCGCTGACGACCATCGGCTCAGTATCCTCGGTCGTGATGGTCAGCAGGGTGTCCTTGGACTCCTTTGAGGGAACCTTTCCGAGCAGGTCACAGGCCTTGGCACGGATGTCCGGGAAATTGTTCACGAGGCGGCCGTTGGTGCGGGCCTTCGTCGTGACACCTTCTCCAGCGAGGCTCTGCATGGCGGCGCGCTGCTCCTCGGTGACGGTCCCGTCCTTCACGGACTCCTCGAGGTACTGCAGGGCGACGAGCTTGTTGTCATAGTCCTGTGAGTGAGCAAGCTCCGTGATGATTACATCCTGCACGTTGCTCAGGTACAGCTCCTCGACGGAAGTCTCGGAACCACGGTTCTGTGCAAAAACCGCACCGGCAAGCAGCAGAAGGCCTGCACCGCAGGCGATTGACTTAAGTAATTTCATTTGAATCCTCCTGGATTGATTACAAGAATTGATTTTATATCATTCTCCATAAAAAATCAATTCTTTTTTTTTGGTTTTATCGGGCAGACAGGCTGCCTGACGCGGCATATACAGGGAACGTCCTAAGTCCGTTCCCTGCCGGGATTTACGAGTCTTAGGCCCCGCTCATCCCAGGTCTCTGCCTAAATAACAAAGCTTCTTTCCCGTCGTTACAGGGAAACGCTACATCTGGGGCAGATGAAGCTTCCACACCCCTTTCACCTTGCGCAGGTAATAGTAGACCGTGTCGCCGGCATAATGGCCGTCCTCATCCGTGCGGATCTGGACAGCCTTGACGCTGCTCTCTGTCTCGTAGCGTATCTCATCCATCTCGTTGCCCTGGCGGGAGGGGATGAAGATGTACTTGAAGTAGTCCTCCAGCGTGGCGAGGGTCAGCCCCTTGACCGGAAGCCTCTTCTGGGCCTTCTTGAGGTTGGACTTGTTGGACCAGTAGGTCTTGCTCTCATCATCCAGGTAGTTCAGCCAGGACTTGTAGTTCTGTTCCTTCATGACGGAGTTCAGCTCGTTGATGATTGCGAGGACAGCCTCCTTGTCCTTGTTGAAGGTCGCCACATCGACCGCCTGCCCCGCCATCTGGGCGACAGAGCGCGTGTACTCCTCGTCAGCGACCTCCTCTTTCTTGGGGGCTGGCTTGGGCTCCTCTTTCTTTGGTTCGGGCTTCGGCTCTTCCTTCTTGGGAGCCGGCTTGGGCTCCTCTTTCTTCGGCTCGGGTTTCGGCTCCTCCTTCTTGGGCTCCACCTTCGCCTCCTCCTTGGGCTTGGGGTCAGGCTTGGGAGTCGAGAAGGAAGCCTCTACGGCCTTCGGCTCTGGCTTCGCCTCCTGCTTCGGGGTCTCCGCGACCGGCTCCGGGGCAGGCTTTATCTCCTGCTCGGGAATTTCCTGGATGACTGATCCGGTGTTCTCGGTCTCCTTAGTATGCGAGCAGTTTGCCACGCAACCTGATGCGAGCGTCGCTGCGAATATAATAGAAGAAATCTTAAGAATATGGCAACTCTTCATACTTCTATAATAAACGTTATCTTCCTTTCCGTCAAGGAAAGCTTGCGTTATCCGCCGAACGGGGTTATAATTTTCCTATGGCAGAGACAAAATCAAAGACAAAGAAGACCGCTTCCACGCGGAAAAAAGCCGGGGCGGACACGGACTCGTCCGTAGGCAAGACGAGCAAGGAAATCCTTGACAAGGGGCTCGAGGCATCCAAGAAGTGGTTCGCGAGCGCGAAGAAGACCATCTCCGAATGGGGTGACGAGGGTGTCAAACAGGTAGAGATAGTCAAGCTCAATTCCAAGATGGAGAAGGGCTACACCGCGCTGGGCCGCCTGGTCTACGCCAGGCTGTCGGGGAGCAAGGCGGCGTCCGTTTCCAAGGACGACGAGGAGATAGGAGATGTCGTCAAGCTCCTTTCCGACATGGCAAGGAAGATAAAGAAGCTCGGCGGGACCCCGTCCAAGTCCACGGCAAAAAAATCCGCAAAAAAGGATGACGAGGAGGAGGTGAAGGCCCTCCCCGACAAGACGGCCACCACAAGGAAGCGGGCTTCCGGCAAGAAAACTGACGGAGCGGCGGAGAAAACCACGGCGAGGAGCCGCAAGGCATCGTCCGCCGGCACGAGCTCAAAAAAGACGGCCGCAAAGAGCGCGTCCGGCAAGAAGACCACAAGCAAGCGGACAAGCTCCCGCTCCAAGAAGAGCGGGGAGTAGGCCGGTCCTACAGCTTGGGCACCCGGGGGCGGGAGAGGTTCTTCAGCATGTTCTGGAGCATCTCGTGAGCGTCCTGCGGCCCCAGCTCCTTGCTCGGCTCGTGGTACTTCACCAGGCTCTGCGGTATCTCGTCCAAGAAGCGGCTCGGCTCGCACTCCGTGTTGCCGGTCTGCCGCCGCCTGTTCCGGCATGAGGAGATCAGCAGGCGGTCCCTCGCCCGCGTGACCGCGACGTAAAAGAGCCGCCTCTCTTCCTCCACGGCGGTGTCGCCCCCTTCCTCCACGGCACGGGCATGCGGCATTATCCCTTCCTCAGCCCCCGCGATGAACACGACGGGGAATTCCAGGCCCTTGCTCGCGTGCACGGTCATCAGGCTGACCTTGCCCTTGTCCTCCTCCCCGTCGTCCAGGTCATCGCGGGAGAGGAGGGTAATGCGGTTCAGGTAGGCGTAGAGGCTCGTGTCCTCGTGCTCCGGGTTGTTCTCCCACATCTCCATGCTCTTTATGAGGCTCTCGATGTTCATGTACTTGAAGCGGGCCGCCTTCTCGCTCTTGGGATTGTCCGTTATAAGGAAGTCATAATAGTTTATCTCCTCCACCATCGCCTTGACTTTCTTGCTGAGCCCCTTGCCCGACAGCATGTTCTTCCCCGCCTCGATCAGGCTGACGAATGACTCCAGGTTGGCCCTGACAGCCTCCGTTATCTTGCTCTCCTTCTCCGGGGCCTCTATGATCGCCTTCGCCGCCTCCCAGAGCGAGTAGCCCATCCTGTCCGCGACGAGGTTCATCTTCTCCACCGTCGCCCGCCCCAGGCCTCGGCGGGGGGTGTTCAGGACGCGGAGCAGGTTGATGTCGTCGTCGTGGTTCGCGATGACGCGGAGGTAGGAGATGATGTCCTTTATCTCCTTTCGCTCAAAGAAGCTCGTTCCCCCGGACATGGTGTAGGGGATGTTGTTCTCGAGGAATGCCTCCTCCAGGGGCCGGCTCTGGGTGTTCGCCCTCATCAGCACGCCGAAGTCATCGTACTTGCGCTTCTCCTCCACGGAAATCGACAGGATGCTCTCCGCGATGAAGTCTGCCTCCGCCGCCTCGTTCTCCGGCATGTAGAGCTCGATCGGCTGGCCGTCCCCGTTCCCGCTCCACAGCTCCTTGTCCTTGCGGTTCGTGTTGTGGCGGATGACCCCGTTGGCGGCGGCGAGGATTGTGCCTGTCGAACGGTAGTTCTGCTCCAGTCTGATTTCCTGTACGGAAGGGAAGTCTTTTTCGAAGTTTACGATGTTCTGGTAGTCCGCCCCGCGCCATGAGTATATGCTCTGGTCATCGTCTCCTACGACGGCGACGTTCCTGTCGGCGAGGAGCCTCATCATCTCGTACTGCTGGTGGCTCGTGTCCTGGAACTCGTCCACCATAATATACTTGTAACGGTCCTTGTAGCGTTGTAGCGTTTCCGGCGACTCGCGGAAAAGTTTTATCGGCAGGACGATCAGGTCGTCAAAGTCCACCGCGTTGTAGAGCCTGAGCCCCTCCTGGTAGGCCTCGTAGAGCTCGCGGTAGCCGTCGTTCGCGCTCTGCCAGTCCTTGCGTCCGGTCTTTATGTCGCTGAAAAGAGAGCCTATCTTGTACAGGTCCAGCGCGTCCTCGGTAAAGTCCAGCTCCCTCGCGCTCTCCTTGATGAGGGCATTCCTGTCCGTCTCGTCGTATATGGAAAAGTTCGTCCTCCAGCCCAGCTTGTCTATGTCCTGCCTGAGGATGCGGACCCCGAAGGCGTGGAAGGTGCTTATCGTCAGGTTCTGCAGCTTGCGGGCGGTCAGCTTCTTTATCCGGTCGCTCATCTCCTTTGCCGCCTTGTTCGTGAACGTCAGCGCGAGGATCTGGCTCTGGGGAATTCCCTTCTCCAGCATGTTCGCTATCCTGTAGGTGATGACCCGGGTCTTGCCGGACCCCGCCCCCGCAATGATGAGGATGGCTCCCTCCGTCGTCGTAACAGCCCGGTACTGCTCCGGGTTCAGCTCGTCCTTAAGTGTTTCTTCCAATGACATGGGGCTATTCTAGCGAAAGCGGGCAGACAGGGCAAGGATGGGGATTGTCAGGGCAAGGCTCTCGCAGGCTTGCTCAACAAGGCTTTTATGAAGCCCTGTCAGCGGGCGGTGAAATAGCCCGGCAGGCCTCCTGCACCGTTCAGCCTGGCATAAGCCTTGTCTATATGGGCATCATCAACCGCGGTGGAAGCAAAGCCGCCACCCGTCCCGACCAGGCTCAAACAGTCATAGAACATACTCGTGCTGGATGAAACCCTTCCTGTGACAAAGGAAGGGGAGGCGTAGACAGTCTCAAGAAGAAAACATTCATTGAACATATTGCTCATGTCCGTCACGCATCGTGTGTCAAAGCTGCTGAGGTCAAGGCTTGTCAGGGCCGCACAGCTATAGAACATGCCGCTCATGTTTACGACCATGCTTGTGTCGAACCCGCCGAGCCCGCTGATGGAGGAGAGGGCAGTGCATCCTGAGAACATATAGCTCATGTCCGTCACATTGCCCGTGTCGAATCCGCTCAGATCCACGGAGCTCAGGCTGCTCATATTCTGGAACATGCTGCTCGCGTTCTCGCCGAGGGGAATCTTCCTGCCCTTGTCCGTAAAACCCTCCGCATAATAGTAGCCGGCTCCGCCCGCATTCCATGCAACGACATCCGTGCCGGAGTCATCCGAGGAAAGCAGGACCGTCGTCGAGCTGGCGGAAGGGGGCGTGGCGGACGCGGAGAAAGAGGGGAACGCCACAAGGCCCGACAGCGCGCTGTTGATGTCGTCGCCCGTTTTCATGACGGGAATCTCCGGCTTCAGGATAACGGACAGCTGGCAGCCTTCCTCCACGAGCTGCTCGGTGCTGCCCGAGCGGCATGTTATGCCGTTCGCCTTCTTAACCTCCATGACGACCGTGATGTTCGTGCCAACGGCTATTTTGGGGACAAGGAAGTAAACATTGCCGTCATCCGATGCCTGACTCGTCTCCGAATAGCGCACTCCCGGCCCGCTGATTCTGAGCGTCACTTCACCGCCCTCGGGCAGCCGTATGTCAGACGCGGGCAGGGCCAGCGTGTCCATGTCGTCCGGCCCGCTCATGTTGGCCGTGGCCGGGACACCGTCCGCCTCATCCCCGGAAGCAGTCTTGAAAAGCTCCTCGAGGCCCTTCGTGTCACCGCCGTTGGAAAGCCTGATTATCTCGTCAAAGGAAAGGCTGGACGAGGAGGCCGACGAATACCCTGATGTTCCCGGGCTATTCCCCGCAGCCCCCGCCACGTCCGGGCCGTCCGAGCTCTCAACCCATCCGATGCCGTCACAGCCTGCAAGAACCGAAGCAAAGCACATAAAGGAAAGAATGACGGCATAACATTTCATAATGGGGCAATCTTAGCACAAAGGGCAGGCTTTGTCCACTCGTCACGGAGTTTACTTTTTTTTCTGGAATTCACTTGACGAACAATATTATTCTTTGTACATTATCACCAAGAATGATATTATTCGTAAAATAATATTGCTGTTAAGGAGGTATAGATGACGTTTTCAACGGGGGCACAGGTCCTGGACGCTGTCGTGCTTTCCATAGTGGCGCGCGACGGGGAAGGGACCTACGGATACAAGATAACCCAGGACGTGAGGAGCGTCATCGAGGTGTCCGAAAGCTCCCTCTACCCGGTGCTGCGCAGGCTGCAGGCCGCAGGGCTTCTTGAGACTTACGACAAGGAGTTCTCCGGCCGCAACAGGCGCTATTACAAGATTACCGTGCAGGGCATGGCGGCCCTGGACGGATACAGGCGGGACTGGCTGGATTACCGCGGCAGGATGGACGGCATCCTGCTCGGGGCTTCCGGCCAGCCGGTGACGAACGAACCTTTATAAAGGAGAGAAAATATGACGAGGCACGAGTATCTGGACGAGCTCAAGTGGGAGCTTCGCTCCCTGAGCGTGGAGGAGCAGGAGGACGCGCTGGAGTACTACCTGGGCTACTTTGAGGACGCGGGCAACGACGAGGCGGTCATGAAGGAATTCGGAAGCCCCACGGAGCTGGCTTCCAGCATCCTGTCCAAGTTCGCGGGGCTGCCCGCCGAAAGACGGGAGAAGCAGAAGAACACGAGCGGGGACGGCTCTTCGGGCGCGTTCACCCGGGACGAGGTGAAGTCCCTTGACGTGTCGGTCGGTGTCGCGGAGGTCGTCATCATCGCGAACGAGCAGAATCCCGATGCCTTCTCGCTGGACTACCGGGGGCTGGGACCGGGCGACATCAGCTTCGGGCTCTCGCCCTTCGGAACGCTTTCCGTGGAGAATTCCCGCAGGGTGTCCATGCTCAATTTCATCGGTCACAGGGACACGGACGACGGGCACGTGAACCATCCGAGAATCCTCATCAGGGTTCCCAAGGACGCGGCGTTCGACAGCCTCAAGCTCCACATGGGGGCGGGCTCGCTCAAGTGCAAGGGGCTTGGACTTTCCAGCAAAAGAAGCTATATTGAGGTAGGCGCGGGGCTGATGGAGATAGAGAACCTGTCCTCCACCAACAGCAAGATACGCTGCGGCATGGGAAGCCTGAACATAACCGGCAGGCTGGACGGAATCACCACCCTGGACTGCGGCATGGGAAGCGTCAAGCTGGACATCATGGAGGGGGAGGAGGGTCACTCCGTCTTCGCCAAGATCGGGCTGGGCAGCTTCGAGTACGACAACATCAAGAAGGGCGGTATCACGACCTTCGAGAGCGGCGAAAAGAAGAAGAACCACTTCTCCATAAACTGCGGCATGGGAGAAGTGAAGATCAGGAGCCTGGACAGGAACCGGGCATAGAAAGGAATATTGGAGGTCAATTATGGCAAAGAGGATTTACAAGTCATCACAGAAGACGCTCTGCGGCGTGTGCGGAGGCATTGCCGAGTACTTCAACCTGGATCCGACCATCGTCCGCCTTCTCTGGGTCGTCCTGACCCTGGCGGGAGGCTCGGGAATCATCGCCTACATCGTCTGCGCGCTGGTCATCCCGGACAGGCCGTCCTCACAGGCGGACTGGGGCAACTCCGTGCCCAAGACCGAGGGCGAGAGCGAGGCCGACAGGGAGTTCAACAGCCACTTCTAGCTATGCCCCCGCTTAGCAATTCTGACCGGGCGCAAAAGCCCGGTCATGCGGGTCATTCCACCCGCCATCCAGCTGGAGAAGGCACCCACTCCAGCTGGAGTATGCCCCATGCACCGCAGTGAATTTTTCCCGTTACAACTATGAGAGCGTCCCGTTTACGTATTGAAAAATTTTTGTTTACGTATTGAAAAAATTTTGTTTACGTATTGAAAACGTCTCCTGTTTCCCTTTACAAGAATCCTGCGCATGATACGGACCTGCTGTCGTCATAACCCCGGCGCGACCCTTGATTTTTCCGTCCGATGTGGTATACTGTGGAGAAACATCAAGAAGCGTTTTCAAGGAGCTTTCCAATGAACACAGCAGTAGCGGCCTTCTTGGGCCGGCACAATTTCCCGGTGAACCAGGACATAGACAGCGTGGTGGATGCCCTCCTGTTCGACATGAACGAGGGGCTTTGCGGCCGCAAGGCGGGGGAGGACATGATCCGCACCTTCTGCAACCCGCCGGACAAGGGGCCTGACGGGGAGAGCGTCATCGTCATCGACGCGGGCGGCACAAACTTCCGCTCCTGCCTGATCAGCTTCGACGGCAAGGGCAAGCCTTCGATTGACTTCATGGAGAAGACCCGCATGCCGGGCACCGAAGGGGAGCTCTCCAAGAAGGACTTCTTTGACAAATTCGCGGAGAACCTGGAGCACCTGAAGGACAAGTCCGACAAGATAGGCTTCTGCTTCTCCTACCCCATGACGATTACCGAGGACGGGGACGGCGTCCTCATCAACTTCTCCAAGGAGATAAAGGCCCCGGAGGTCGTCGGAAGCCACATCGGCAAGGAGCTTGCCAAGGCTCTCAAGGCCCACGGCTGGAAGAAGGATGTCAAAATCTCCCTGCTCAATGACACGGTGGCGGCCCTGCTCGCGGGCGCGGCGACGGTCGCGGACGGCATGCGCTACTCCAGCTACGTCGGCTTCATCCTGGGCACGGGCATGAACGGGGCCTACATCCAGGGCGAGGACGCGCGCTACAAGGGACTCAAGCGTCAGATCATCGTCTGCGAGAGCGGCAAGTTCGCCGACGTCATAAAGAGCGACTTCGACATCGCCCTGGACAAGAAGAGCGAGAAGCCCGGCACCGGCCTGATGGAAAAACAGTGCTCCGGCGCATACATGGGGCCGCTCAGCTACGAGGCAGTCCATGCAGCCGCCGCCGAGGGCCTTTTCAGCGAGAAATTCTGCCAGTCCCTGCTTCAGATAAAGGGCCTGACCCAGATAGAGATGGACAACTTCCTGCACGCGCCTTATTCGACGGCATCGATCCTCGGCGCGAAGGCCGCGGAGTCCGCGACGGCGGAGGACTACGAGAGGCTCTTCCAGCTGCTTGACGCTATCGTCGGCCGCTGTGCCCGCCTTGCCTCCGCGATTCTCGCCGCTTGCGTCATCCAGAGCGGCTGCGGGAAGGACGCGACCAAGCCGGTCTGCCTGCTCTGCGACGGAACTTCCTTCTATAAAACATACAAGGTCCGTGCCCGCGTGGAGGCCCACCTGGAGGACGTGCTCCTCAGGAAGCGCGGCCTCTACTACGACATCGTCAGCTGCGACAACGACATCACGCTGGGATCGGCGATCGGAGGCCTCATAAAGAAATAGCCGGGTCGCTCCCGGGCTATGGCAGGGCAGAAAACGAGGGAAAGCTTTTTTTTCCTTTACGTTTCAATTAGGCCCTGCCGATAGTCTAAGTTGAGGAAGTCCTAAAGCATTTTGGGGCTTCCGGGCTAAAAAAGGGTAGGGGTGTTGTTGTGTCACACGCAAAGGCTTTAGGAAAATCGATATTGCTTCTCATTCTCATAGTGATTCTGGCGGTGTTCGGAATCATTTGGTTCGATTACCTCGGCTTGATCCAGGCAAAGCACGTGGTGGCTCCAGTCTACAAGCTGGTCGGCCTGCAGCCCCAGACATCCGTCGCCATATCTTCCCCCAAAAACATGGAGGAGCTGGACCTGGACAACGACCGCTACGCCAAGAGGCTTGAGGCCCTGGACGTCCGGGTGGAGGAGCTGGACAAGCGCGAGGCCGACATTGCCAAGCAGGAGGAGAACAACACGCAGGTTGCCCAGGAACTGGAGGACCGCCAGGCCGCACAGGAAGAGCGAGAAAAAACATTCAACAATGAAGTCAAAAAGTACGATGATAGAGATAGAAACATCGAAACCATAGTATCGAACCTGCGCGGAATGCAGCCGGTAAGAGCGGTCGCAATCCTTTCCGACATGGATGATCAGGACATCATCGATGTCCTCCGTAAGGAGCAGGCGCTCTACGCTTCCTCCGGTTCCATGGGTTCATACTGGCTGTCTTTGATGGATTCGACGCGCGCCGCCGAAATCCAGCGGAAGATGGCGAACAAACCGACAAGCTTGGACTGAGATAAAGCCTGCCGGCAATCCTTCGGTGTTTATGGAGGTTGCCGATGCAGGCATTGCAGTTTTTGAAGGGCTTGAGCCAGCTTCCCGCCCAGAAGGAAGCGGCGGGTCCTTCCCGTACAAAAGAAAGCAACGTTTCATCCTTCAAGTCCGTCCTGGAGGACGCTTCCCGCAAGGACAGCGTCCAGAAGGCGGACTGCAAGAGTACGGACAGCCCCGCCGAAGATACGAAGAATGATGCCGCCGGGGCGGCTCCCCAGGTCAAGAAGGGGAAGCCGGGCGAAAAAGAATCTGAAAGACAGGAAAATACCGCTTTCCGCCAGGAAAGCCAGCCGGTCCTTGTGTGCGACGACGATAACGCCGTTTTGTACGCGGCGTCCGGCGAGGAAGTCCTTTTCGGCCAGCCGGTGGAGCAGGCCGCGGACAGCCAGCTTGCGATGGACATAAGCACGGCGGGCCTTGAGGACGTGACCGAGAGCGAGACCGTGTCCGACATCCGGCTCAACCCGCAGGATGTCGCGGTCCTGGCGTCCATACCCGCCAGCAAGGATGCGGTCGGAACGAAGGTCATGCTTCCCGTCCGGGACACGCTTGATTCCCCCCAGTTCGGGGAGATTCTGGAAAACGGAGACTTGCCTGCCGGGGAGCTGCTTGTCCCTGAGCTTGCGGAGGGCGAGTTCGTCCCCGTCATGCAGGAGCAGGCCGGGGCGGCGGGAGATGACGCTGGAGAATCCGGGGACTTCGGGAACAAGTTCCTTGCGGAAACAAAAGATATCATTGACAGCGCTGACAAGGCCCCCGCACCCGCCAAGAGCGAGATCAGGCAGGAGAACCGCTTCGTCATACAGGACAACCGGTCTGTGGACGCAAAGAAGGCAGCTTCCGCCAAGGAAGCCCCGCCGGTGCTGAAGGCCGAGTCCGTCAGGCAGAGCGGCAACACCCTGGACATCACGTTCAACCTGAACCAGGAGCAGGGGCAGATTCTTGCCGCCGAGCAGGACATCCTCTCTTCGAGCAGCCAGGTCGCTTCAGGAGATGCCTCCACTTTCCAGAGGATGCTCTCCAACCAGCTCCTGAACCAGGCCCCGGAGTTCGTCAAGGCCGGCTCAATCATCCTCCGCGACAACGACAACGGGACCATAAACCTGAACCTGAAGCCGGAGTCTTTGGGAAATGTAAAGATTACGCTCCATGTTTCCGATAAGGGTATTGAAGGGCAGATTGTCGTGGCGAGCAAGGAGGCCTTCGAGGCCTTCAGCCAGAACATGGACAACCTGAGGCAGTCCTTCCGCCAGAGCGGGTTCGACTCTGCGAACCTGAGCCTGAGCCTTTCGGACGGGTCTTCCGCCCAGGGGCAGGGCCTGGCGGGCCAGGCAGGGGGACAGAAGCGGTCGGGCGAGGACTTCGTCGGAAGCCAGACCTTCGGAGGCTGGACGGACAGGGAGGAGAAGCTTTCTTCCCAGACGATAGCGGCGGCATACGGGGCGGGCGGACATCAGATTGATGTCGTCGCCTAGGACATAGAAGGAGAATGTATGGATACAGGAAGCGCAATATCGCTTAACACGACGATGAGCGACCAGGAGCAGGCGAGGCTGAGGATGGAGGTGGATACCTTCAACAAGTCCCTCGTCCAGAACGGCCGCAGGACATCCCAGACCTTAGGAAAAGATGATTTCCTGAAGCTGCTGATAACCCAGCTTTCCAACCAGGATCCGACTTCCCCGATGGAGGACACGGAGTTCATCGCGCAGATGGCCCAGTTCAGCTCCCTCGAGCAGATGACGAACATGAACGCCAACTTCGAGAAGATGAACACGATGCTTTCGTCCAACCAGGCCGTCAGCACCATCGGCAAGACCGTCGCGGTTGACGCTGGCGACGGCTCCGGCCAGGTCACGGGAACCGTGCAGGGCGTTACCTACGGCAACAACCCGCAGGTGCTCGTCGGCAACCGCTATTACGATATGAGCAAGATTCAGGCCGTTTACGGCGAGTAATTTATAAAGAGGGTAGATATATGATGAGATCACTTTATGCTGGCGTGAGCGGCCTGCAGAACCATCAGACAAGGATGGACGTAATCGGCAACAACATCTCCAACGTCAACACGACCGGCTTCAAGCGGGGAAGGGTTGACTTCCAGGACATGATCAGCCAGCAGCTCAGCGGTGCCTCGCGCCCGAATGAGGAAGTCGGAGGTATCAACCCCAAGGAAGTCGGGCTCGGAATGAGCATCGCCGCGATTGACACGATTTTTACCCAGGGCAACCTGCAGTCAACCGGCATCACGACCGACATAGCGATTGAGGGCAACGGCTTCTTCGTCATGAAGAGCGGCGAGGAAACCTTCTACACCCGCGCCGGTGTCTTCGGCGTGGACTGCAACGGCACCCTCGTCAATCCTGCCAACGGACTCCGCGTCCAGGGATGGATGGCCGAGACCGTCAACGGAACCCAGATCGTTCAGACTTCCGCTAGCCCGACGGACATCACGATTCCCGTCGGCCAGAAGGATCCGCCCCACGCGACGGAGAACGTGCACTACTTCTGCAACCTGAACAAGAACACCCCGGAGATTACCGATGCGAACGACCCCCTGCAGGTGGCAAACGGCACCTGGCAGACCGAGTTCGACATCTACGACTCATACGGCAACGCCCACCAGCTGCAGATGAACTTCCAGAAGGTCGTCGGCAACCCCAACCAGTGGACCGTCACCGTCGAGGTTGACCCCGCCGCCGCAGAGGCGACCGACACCCGCGTGGGATTCGGCACCACCGACGGCGTGACCAACACCTACATGCTGAACTTTGACAACATGGGAACCCTGCAGTCCATCACGGACAGCGCCGGCAACGTGTCAAACCCTGAGGGCGAGATCATCCTCCAGGCTTCCTACACGGTCGCCAACTCCAACCCGGATGAGGCGGGCAACCCCTACAGGCAGACCTTCAACCTGAACCTGGGAACGATCGGCTCCATGCAGAACACGATTACCCAGAGCGCGTCCGCCTCCTCAACCAAGGCGAACTATCAGGACGGATACAAGCTGGGCTACCTGGACAACTTCTCCATCGGCCAGGACGGAACGATCACCGGAGTCTACTCCAACGGTTCCACCCGCACGATCGGAAAGATTGCCATGGCGAGCTTCGTCAACCAGGGCGGCCTGAACAAGGAAGGCGACACCCTGTTCGCCCAGTCCATCAACAGCGGCACCGCCAACATCGGCGAGAGCGGTACCCAGGGCAAGGGAAAGCTTCTGTCCGGTACGCTCGAGATGTCCAACGTTGACCTGACCGAGCAGCTGACCGACATGATCGTCACCCAGCGCGGCTTCGAGGCCAACTCCAAGACGATCATCACGGGCGACTCCATGCTGGAGACCGTCCTGAGCCTGAAGCGCTAAGCGGCAGCCCTGAAACAGTCATAAAACCTCCTATATAATGTGTTGGCCCCCCGGACAGGTCCACTGTCCGGGGGGGTGTTCTTTTTTCCACAGTTGACAAACGGTTGGCAGGGTGGTAAATTTCCTCCTGTCATGACACGCTTACGAACAAAAATCACCGTTTCACTGTTTTTTATCCTTGTCTCTGCGCTTTTGTTCCCTTTCAGCAGGCGGAAAGGGGATGAGGAGTCCGAGGAAGTTCAGTTCCTGAAAGTCGCATCCCTGAACGGGCCTTCGAGCATTCCGGTCGCCTACCTGTATGAGAATGCGTCGGTCCTCGACGGGGCCCCGATTGAGTTCCAGCTGTATGCCAGCCCCGTGACGGAGCTCCCGAAACTGCTGAGCGGGGAGGTGGACATAGGCTTCCTGCCCCCGAATATAGCCGCAAAAGCCTACAACAGCTCAAACCATGCCCTCTTCATGCTGGGAATCAGCGGCAACGGGAACCTCTACCTCCTGTCGGACGACCCGGCGCTCTCATCCATCGGGGGACTTGCAGGCAAGACAGTCGCCGTGGCGGGGCAGGGCGCGACCCCGGAGTACGTCTTCCGCTACCTGACGGAGGGACTGGACGTGGCCTCCGATTATTCCATACAGACAGCCGACCTTGCGGCAGCCCTTGTCTCCGGCAAAATCCACTATGCCCTTGTCCCGGAGCCCTTTGCCACTGTCGCGACGTCAAAGTCCGCGTCCGTCCGCCGCTCG
>JAFSSU010000265.1 GCA_017450845.1 Treponema sp. | reverse complement strand
TCCATCCTCGTGTACGAGCGCAAGCTGGACATGGAGACAGGGATTGCCTCGGAGAATGTCTCGATTGAAAGCCCCAAGGACAGCACGGCGATTTTCTCGCAGAACGCCCCCCTTGCCGGGGGATCGAGCGTCAGCTACAGCAGGGAAGCCTTTGTCTCCTCCGGGGATGACGTAATCACGATACACATAGGGGCATCCCTCCCCAGGGACATATTCATCAGGGCCGGATTCGAGAGCGACGACCAGACCCGGACGGTGTTCTCGCTGGACGATGACACGATCGTGCTTGAGAGGACGGACGGAATCCCCATGTGCGCCATGGCGATGGCATGCACGACCGGCGGGACATGCCGGGTCAAGGGAGGCTCCCTCATCGTGGAGGGGGCGGACGACGTCACCATCTACATAGACATAGAGACGGCCTTCCGCTCGGGACATTACCGGAGGCGGGGCGGTGACGTCTCGCGCTCAGCCAAGTCCCTTGCGACATCCGCGGCGGACAAGGCACTGAAAAAACTCTGCTTCGCCCAGACCAAGCCATATCAGTCGGTGCTGGACGACCATGCGTCCCGCTTCTCGCGCCGCTACAGAAGGCTCTCGCTGACCCTCTCCGACAAACAGGCAGAGGCGGACTGGAAGTTCTACCGCTACAAGATGCTCTCTTCTTTCTCCCAGCCGGGAACCCTCCCCCCTCTCGCCGGGGGACTTTGGCTGGACGGAACTCCGGGGCACGAAGAAAGGGCAGGTTATAATATAGAGGATTTCTACACCCTGCCCTACCTGAAATACGGGCAGGAAAAGGCATTCTCCGCCCTTGGACGATACCTCAAGGCATTCCGCAAGCGCAGCTGCAAGTGCGCGAAGGCGATGTTCCAGGACGACGGCTCCCTTGCATACCGTGGCAGCGACATCTGGGGGGATTCCGCCCCGTCGGCAGGGGACAAGGATTTGTTCGCCCCGATGGGCGCGGCCTACTTTGCCCTCGCGCTCAAAAATTACTACGATTACACGCTGGACAAGAAATTCCTGGAAAAGCACTTCCGCCTGATGTCCGGTCCCTGCGAATTCTTCGAGAGCTTCCAGCCGCCCCGCCCCTGGAGCGACAAGGAGACGGCCCTGCTCAGGAGGCTCTTTGAGGCGGCATGGGAGTCGGCGACCTTGCTGGGCATTTCCGGCAAGCATGCGGACATCCACGCTTACCTTGTGGGGCTCCCCCCTGCAGATGACAAGCTGATGGCAGACGACGAAGGACAGCTGTCGCCTACGGATTCGATTATCAGCGGAAGGATGAAGCGGGGCAAAGTGGAGATTGACCTGCTCGCAGGCGGCACCCTCCCCTCCTCCGGCGGGCTGACCGGACTGCACCTGCCGGGGAACCTGCGGGCGGACGTGACATGGGAAGGCGGATCCCCAAAGGGCGGGCGCATTTACGCCAAGCCGAACTGCCCTGATTACGCAAAGTCCATCGTCCTCCGCTACGGGGGCAAGTCCTACCCGTCAGACCTGCAAAGCGGCAGCATCGACATACTGAACATCCTGCCGTCCACAGTCTGACAAGCTGCACACAAAAAAACACCCCGGAAAGGCATACCGCCCGTCCGGGGTGTTTCTATCAAGGCTCAGCGTTTATATCATCGGCAAGCCTTTTTCTCAGTTTCGCTTTTTCTGCGGATTCTTCAAAAATCACACAAGGCCCTGAGCGACCATAGCCTGGGCGACCTTGACGAATCCCGCGATGTTGGCACCGGCAACGTAGTCACCCTCGGTGGCGTACTTCTTGGCGGTCTCCCACGCGTTGTCGTGGATGTTCGTCATGATGTCCTTGAGTTTCTTGTCAACTTCCTCAAAGCTCCATGACAGCCTCTCGGAGTTCTGGCTCATCTCAAGGCCGGAGACGGCGACACCACCGGCGTTGCTCGCCTTGCCCGGGGCAAAGACGACCTTGTTCTGCTGGAAGTACTCGATGGCCTCGGCGCGGGTGGGCATGTTGGCTCCCTCGGCGACCAGCTTGATTCCGTTGGCGACCAGCTTCTTGGCATCGTCCAGGTAAATCTCGTCCTGGGTGGCGCAGGGGAAGGCGAGGTCGGCCTTCACGCCCCAAGGCTTCTCGCCCTTGAAGAACTTGGCCTTGGGGAACTTCTTGACGTACTCGTCAACCTTCTTGTGCTCGGCGCGGAAAGCCTTGACGAACTCAAGCTTCTCCTGGGTGATTCCCTCCTCGTCCAGGATGTATCCGGAAGAGTCGGAAAGCGTTATCGGAGTTCCGCCCAGCTGGATAATCTTCTCAGCGGCGTACTGGGCGACGTTACCGTCACCGGAGATGAGGCACTTCTTTCCCTTGAAGTCCGTGCCCATCTTCCCCAGCATGCAGTCGGCGAAGTAGATGAGGCCGTAACCGGTCGCCTCGGTGCGGGCGAGGGAGCCGCCGAAGGCAAGTCCCTTTCCGGTCAAAACGCCCGTGTACTCGTCGCGGATTCTCTTGTACTGTCCGAACATGAAGGCGACCTCGCGTCCGCCGACACCCTTGTCACCGGCGGGAACGTCAGTGTCAGGGCCGATGTGCCTGTACAGCTCGGTCATGAATGACTGGCAGAACCTCATGACCTCGGCATCGCTCTTTCCGTGCGCGTCGAAGTCGGAGCCTCCCTTGCCGCCTCCCATCGGGAGCGTCGTGAGGGAGTTCTTGAGCGTCTGCTCAAGTCCAAGGAACTTGAGGACGTCGAGGTTCACCTCGGGGCTGAAGCGCAGTCCACCCTTGTAGGGTCCGATCGCGCTGTTGAACTGTACGCGGAAGCCGCGGTTGACGTGGCTCTTGCCCTGGTCGTCGGTCCACGGAACGCGGAACATTATGACCCGCTCCGGCTCTACGAAGCGCTCGAGCACCGCATACTTCTCAAGGTCAGGCATCTTGTCCACGACCGGGCCGATTGTCTCAAGGATGAGGCCGGCAGCCTGAAGGAAGTGGTCCTGATCGGCATAGCGCGTGCTGATGTCGTCCCAAACGCGCTTGCAGTAAGCGTTCTTGATGTTATATTCCATATTGATACCCCTTTGCCGCGAGTTTGAACGGCAACTGTTTCTATAGTAGTGTATTTTTATCTATTTGTAAACCGCTTCGTGAATATTTATGCAAATTCATAGTTTTTTTTCTGAATGACAGAACGGGAATTCTATGGTACAATGGAGGAATGAAAAGGAGAGTTCTGTTCGCGGCGGCCCTGCTTTCCGCCGCCTGCTGCCTCGCGCCGCACGCCGAGGACCTCAAGATAACTTCCACCGCCGTCAGTTTCCTCGGCGACTACGTGAGCAGGAGCTGGAGCGCGTCCGACGGGCTTCCCGGAAACAACATAACCGATGTCCTGCAGGCCCGGAGCGGCTACATGTACTTCGGGACATACACGGGCCTGGTCAGGTTCGACGGAATAGATTTCCTTACCATAAACAGGGGACTTGACCCCAAATACGACTTCGTGTCCGCCCGCAAGGTCTTCGAGGACTCCGGGGGGAACCTCTGGGTCGGCTCCAATGACGAGGGAGCCTTCCGCCTGAACAAGGACGGGACCGTACTCAGGGTTGATATGTCCTCGGGCCTCCCCAACAACTCCGTGAGGGCCTTCACCGAGGACCAGCACGGCAACATCTGGATTGGTACGGCATCCGGGGTGGTCTACTACACCCCCGCGGACGAGGTGATCGACCCCGAGGGGCTTGAGCAGTACGGGGCTCAGAACATCCTGGTGCAGAGCCTCTACTGCGACACGGCGGGACGGATCTGGCTGTCGAGCCTGACTCCCGGCAGCACATACGTCTATTCCACAGGCTCCTTCAGCCGCTTCAAGGGCTTCCAGTCCATGCCGTCCGACAGCGTCATAAGCAGCATAACGCAGGAGCAGTCCGGCGCCTTCTGGTACGGCATAGCCCCCCATTACGCGGTGAGGTCGGACGGAAAGGGCGGCGAGCAGGTCTACGACCTCTCCTACGGCGATATGGAGAGCACGATAGTTGGCGATATCTTCCAGGACAGCACGGGCAACATCTGGTTCTCCATGGACCGCGGGCTCGCCGTGATGCATCACGGGCAGATATTCCTCTACAACCCCGAGCAGGGGCTTGTGGACAACAACGTCAACTGCGTCTTCGAGGACAAGGAGGGGAACATCTGGATATGCACCGACAGGGGCGGACTGGAGAAGCTCAGCCTGAGCAAGTTCCGTACCGTCTCCACCGAGAGCACGGTCAACGCCATCGTCGAGGACACCCGCCGTCCGGTCACATGGCTCGGAACGGACACCGGCCTCCTTTGCTACAGCTACTCCGACAACAGCTTCCACATGAACGCCCTCACGGACGTTTGCAGGGGTTGCCGCATACGGCACGTCGGTTTTGACCGCGAGGGCCGCCTGCTCGTCAGCACCTACGGGCAGCAGGGGCAGTTCCGTCTTACGATAAGCGGAGGACAGGACGCGGACAGCCTGGAGTGCTCGGTGGAGCGCTGGGGCATGGAGGACGGAATAGGCCACTACAAGACCCGCGTCGCCATGGAAATCTCGAACGGCGACCTCTACATAGGTACGACCGCAGGCCTTAGCATCATCGACCATGCAACCGGCGAGATACAGACCCTCCGCCTGGCAGACGGCCTTCCCAACGAGTTCATCATGGCGCTCTACGAGGACGACGACGGCTCCGTCTGGGGCGGTACGGACGGGGGCGGCGTGTTCGTCCTGAAAGACAGGAAGGTCGTGCGTACATATTCCTCGGAGACGGGACTTGCCGGAAACGTCGTTTTCAAGATAAGCAGGCTGGACGATGGCGCGCTTTGGGTTTGCACGGGAACAGGCCTCTCCCGCATAACTGAGGATGGCATCTTCAATTTTGACACCTCGAACGGCCTCGGCGATGACGGAGTGTTCCAGATAATGACGGACTACACGGATACCGCCTGGTTCACTTCCAACATAGGCGTTTTCTCCACCAGGTTCTCCCAGATGAAGGATATGGCGGCCGGTAAGACTGAACGGCTGGACTGCAGGCTCTACGGAAGGTCGGACGGCCTCAGGTCGGGGGGAGTCACATCCACGTCCGTCAGCATGAAGGATACGGAAGGAAGAATTTGGTTCACGATGATTGACGGATTCGCGGTCTACGACCCGGTCAAAGTGATAAACAAGGCCCAGCCCCTCGTGCAGATACAGGCAGTGAGCATAGACAACGAGGCGCAGGACGAGACGGCGGAGAGGATTGCGATACAGCCGGAAGGCAAAAGAATCCGCATCAAATTCACGGGTCTCAGCTTCGTGTCGCCGGAGCAGATTCAGTTCAGCTACAAGCTGGAAGGATTCGAGGACGAATACTCACCCTGGTCGTCCGTCCGCGAGGTCTCCTTCACGAACCTCAAGCCCGGCAAATACCTCTTCCACGTAAAGGCGAAGAATTCAGACGAGGAGCCGAGCGAGCTGGAGAAGCCCCTGATCATCATCAAGAAGCCATACATCTGGCAGATATGGTGGTTCTGGTTCCAGATAGCCCTCTTCGTGGTGCTGGCAACCGCCCTCATCATCTGGAACCGCTACCGCAAGATGAAGCTGTACCAGATAAAGCTTGAGAACGAGGTCGCAAAGCAGACCAAGGAACTGCGCAAGCAGGCCGCCGAACTGGAGGAGTCCAACAAGGAGCTGGCCGTCGCCAAGGACAAGGCGGAGGAGCTCCTGCTGAACATCCTGCCCCAGCCGATTGCCAAGGAGCTGACTGAGCACCCGGGAAGCATCATCGCAAAGCAGTACCCCAACGCCTGCGTCCTCTTCGCAGACCTCGTCGGCTTCACCAAGATGTCAGACAGCATGGCGGCGGGAGACGTGGTTGACATACTGAACTCCCTCTTCACCCGCTTTGACCTGAGGGCCAAGGACTGCGGGGTGGAGAAGATAAAGACGATAGGCGACGCATACATGGCGGCGACCGGCCTGACCGAGGATTCCCGGAACGACGGCGTAAAGCTGATGCTCCGCATGGCGCAGGGCATGATGCAGGACGTGGCGGAATTCAACGAGAGCAAGGGCCTGCACCTCAGCATCCGCGTCGGCGTGAACTGCGGGAACCTCGTCGCCGGGGTCATCGGAAAGACCAAGTTCATCTACGACATCTGGGGCGACACAGTCAACGTCGCGAGCCGCATGGAGAGCACCGGCACTCCGGGCTGCATCCATGTCACCCAGGAAGTGTGGGAGCAGAGCCACGACGAATTCAGCTACGGCAGTGCCGTTGAAATCGAAGTCAAGGGCAAGGGCCTCATGAAGACCTACCTGCTCGGAGAACCCGCGGCAGATGCCGTCCCGTCTCCGGCGGATGCCTCCCCGGAGCTCAGGAGCGCCGCGCAAGCCGTGGAAGTCCCCGTCACGGAGGAAGCCGCCACCGCCGAAGCTCCCGAGCCTGCTGATGAGCCGCCAGAGGGTTACACGCCCATCTCGCTGGACGAGATTTTCGCGGCCCGGGAGAAGGAGAAAGGGGCCGCCACAAAAGGCCCGGAGCCTGCTGCCCCGGAGGCTGAGGCCAGCCCGGCGGCTGACGCAGCACCGGCGAGCGAGGGGATAGTCCCTGTTGACGTCGCGGCGAGCACGGTGTTCGGCCCCGCATCAGGATTCCGCCCGGTCCACCGGACGGGCAAGGGGCTTCTTGCCACCTGCATGAAGAGAAACGAGGAAGAAAACGAAGATAACGGAGGAAAAGAAGATGCTGGAAGGGAATAGGAGCATGAAGGTCTCGGAGAGCGTCAGGTATGTCGGCGCGGATGACCACGACATAGACTTGTTTGAGGGGCAGTTCCACGTCCCGCTCGGCATGGCATACAACTCATACGTCATACTGGACGACAAGATTGCCGTCATGGACAGCGTGGACGGGAGGTTCGGCGATGCCTGGCTTTCCAACATAAAGAAGGAGCTGGCCGGACGAGAGCCGGATTACCTTGTCGTGCACCACATGGAGATGGACCATTCCGCAAGCATACAGAAGTTCACCAAGACATTCCCCAAGGCGGTGATCGTCGCGTCCAGGATGGCCTTCACGATGATGAAGTGCTACTTCGGCGACGGATTCGCTTCGGATGTCGCTGCCCGCCAGATCGTCGTCGGGGAAGGTTCCAGCCTGGAGCTTGGCACTCATACGCTCTCGTTCATCGCCGCCCCCAACGTCCACTGGCCCGAGGTCCTGATGAGCTATGAGACAAACGAAGGTATCCTGTTCAGCGCGGACGCGTTCGGCAAGTTCGGCGCGAACGACACGGAGGACCCGGAGGGCTGGACCTGCGAGGCACGCCGCTACTACTTCGGCATAGTCGGCAAGTTCGGGCCCCAGGTGCAGGCCGTGCTCAAGAAAGCCATACCGCTCGACATACAGAAAATCTGCCCCCTGCACGGGCCCGTCCTCGACGCGGACATCGCGGAATATACCGGGCTCTATGACACCTGGTCAAGCTACGGGGTGGAAAGCGAGGGCATCATGATTGCCTACGCGTCCGTGTACGGCAACACGAAACAGGCGGTGGAAAAACTGGCGGAAATCCTCACGGCACGGGGCTGCCCCAAGGTCGTCGTCGCAGACCTGGCCCGCGAGGACATGCACGAGAACGTGGAGAACGCCTTCCGCTACGGTACGCTCGTCCTCGCCGCCCCCACCTACAACGGAGGGGTGTTCCCCGCCATGAGGGAATTCATAGAGCACCTGATTGAAAGGAACTATCAGAACAGGAAAATCGCATTCGTAGAGAACGGCAGCTGGGCACCGGCTGCGGCAAAGGCAATGCGATCCCTCTTTGACCGGGGGCTGGAGGAAGGATGCAGGGACCTTACCTTCGCGGAAAGCAAGGTCTCCATAAAGATTTCGATGAACGAAAAAAACGTGCAGGAGATGGAACGTCTTTCGCAGGAACTGTGCTGAAGCGTCCAGTTCCGCATACAACAAAGCTTTCAAGGAGTATCCGATGGGAAAAGTTTTATTTACGGGCAACAGGTCCGAAGCAAATGA
>JAFSSU010000264.1 GCA_017450845.1 Treponema sp. | reverse complement strand
CAGAGGCGGGCAGGGGAGCGCCGCTTTCGATGAAGCCCGCCTCCCCCCTCCGGATGACGAGCCCCTGTGGCAGGAGCTGACAGAGCATGGACTCAAGCAGCTTGGGGTCCACCGGCTTGGAGAGGTAGTCCGTGAAGCCCGCCTCCAGGTAGCGTTCCCGAGCCCCGCTTATCGCGTTCGCCGTCAGGGCGACGCAGGGGGTGTTCCGGTTGGCCGAGCTTTCGTCCTGCCGGAGGGCGGAAAGCATCTGTATCCCGTCCATCTTGGGCATCAGGTGGTCTATGAGGATTGCGCAGTAGGGAGTGGCCTTCGCCATCGCAAGCCCCGCCTCCCCGTCGCTTGCCGTGTCTATCTGGATTCTCGTCGCCTTGAGCAGTCCTTTGATGACCGTCAGGTTCAGCGGCGTGTCATCCACGATGAGTATCCTCGCCTCCGGGGCCTGGAAGGACTCCTCGTAGCCCGGCGCGGATCTTTCTTTGCCGCCTGCCCCGGCGGCGGGCCGCCAGTCTCCCATCGGATTTCCGTCGCGGACTTCCTGCTCAAGCGAGAAGGAGAAGTCTGAGCCCTTGCCGTACTCGCTCCGGACGGAAATCTCCCCTCCCATCGAGGCGGTGAGCCCCTTGACGATGCTCATGCCGAGTCCCGTTCCCTCGATGTTCCGGTTCCTTCCTTCCTCGATTCTCTCGAAGGGCGACCAGAGCTTCTTGATGTCCTCTTCCTTTATGCCGATTCCGGTGTCGATGACGTGGGCGGTCAGCCTGATCCGGTTTTCCCCTGCCGGAGAGAAGGATATGTCCAGCGTGACCGAGCCTTCCCTCGTGTACTTGACTGCGTTGGTCAGCAGGTTCAGCACGCACTGCTTTATCCGGTTGTCGTCGCCGAAGAGCTTCCGGGGCAGGTCCGGGGCGGCGTTGACGTGGAGCAGGAGGCCCTTCGCCTCGGCGCGGGTGGCAATCATGTTCACCAGGTCGCCTATCATGTCGCCGGTGCTGTATTCGGCGGGGACAATCTCCATCTTGCCCGCCTCAATCTTGGAGAAGTCAAGTATGTCATTTATTATGGAAAGGAGCATCCTGCCGCTGCTCTGGATGTCCTGCGCGTATTTCCGCACGGCCTCTTCCCTGCTTTCCCGCAGGATCATCTCGTCCAGGCCCAGGACGGCGTTGATCGGCGTGCGGATTTCGTGGCTCATGCTGCTGAGGAAGTCGCTCTTTGCCTTTCCTGCCGCCTTCGCGACCTGCAGGTCCGCCTCAAGCTGCCGCTTCTGGGCTTCTGCCTCCATGTAGCCGGCCATGTCGTGCAGCATCTTCTGCAGGCTGCCATAGAGCGTCGCTATCTCGTCATGCGAGCGGATTCCCAGGTCGGGCAGCTGCGAGAAGCGGGAGCCGCCGTCCGTGCTGAAGTACTGTTCCATCAGGAAGGACATCTGGTTCAGCGGACGGGCGACCGTATGCTGGGAGAACACGTTCGCGGCGTAGGCGAGGGGGAAGGAGACGCAGGCTGACAGCAGCAGGAGCCGGAGGTTCCCGTTGCTGAAAATCAGCTGGGGCGTGATTCCCGTGCCGACGTGCTGCTGCATCGTCGCCAGCAGGATGACGATGGCGGACGTGGCCATCGTGGAAAGGAAGGACATGGCCAGCATCTTTGCCCCGAGGATTGAGCGCCTTCTGCCGCCCGTCTGCTGGTAGGCCTTCGTGTACTTCCAGCCGCTGCCCAGCCGTTCCTTGATGCGGTCGGGGGCGAAGCGGAAATAGAGCTTCTGGATCAGGACGGCGAGCAGCGTCTCGGGGAGGGCGCTTGCCAGGAGGATGTGGAATGGCAGGTCACTGTAGATGTTCCGTACCCGGGCATGGACGACGGTGAGCTGCCAGCTGCATACCAGCAGGAGCGCCATCGCGAGCGTGATGAAGGGCAGCTTCCAGAGACCCGCATAGGAGCGCCGGTAGGAGATGAGCGCCGCCACGAGCATCAGCAGGAGGTAGGCTGACATGGTGTAGAGCGAGTAGAAGCTGTTCGGCTTGAAGAGCTCCATCAAAAAACTGATGGAAAAGGCCAGGATGCCTGCCGGAAGCCCCCCTATGCCGCCGGCGAGGAACATGAACGCGTCGGTATACGAGAAGGGAATGCCGGCCAGGAAGACGATTGTGCCGCTTGAGCCGGGAAGGCGGGGAAGGGACACGCCGAGCGCGCACAGGAGGGCGAATGCAACGGTGATGCCGGTGTTTTTCTTGCGTTTGATGAAAGCTGGTGCGGGGGAAGCTTCCCTTGAATCCTGCATGAAGCCAGTATAGCATGGATTCGCCCGTTCTGGAAGGGGCAGACGGCTCCCGCGCGCAAAATTCCGTGGAGCCGTCAGCAGCTCCCCGCCCGGGCTGGCCGCCCGGCAGGGGAGCCGATGGAACCGGCCTTAGTTCTTCTTTCCTGCCTGCACGAGGGTAATCGCGCTCGTGACGACAATCTCCTCGACGGAGCAGCCGCGGCTCAGGTCGCTGATCGGCTGGGCGAAGCCCTGCAGGATGGGGCCGTATGCATCCGCGCCGGAGAAGCGCTGCACCAGCTTGTAGCCGATGTTTCCCGCCTCCAGGCTGGGGAACACGAGGGTGTTCACCTTGCCGGTGATCGGGGACCCGGGGGCCTTGCGCTCGGTGACGGACGGAATCAATGCCGCGTCTGCCTGAAGCTCTCCGTCAAGAAGCAGGCCGGGCTCGCGCTCGTGGGCCATCTTGACAGCGTCCTGCACTTTCTGCACGTCCTCGCCGCCGGCTGAGCCCTTGGAAGAGAATGAGAGCATGGCGACGGCAGGCTCCGCGCCCAAGAGGTCGCGGCAGGACTTTGCGGAATCCAGGGCGATGTCGGCCAGCTGCTCGGCGGTGGGGCGGGGGTTGACGGCGCAGTCAGCGAAGATGAGGTAGCCGTCCTTGCCCCACTTCTTGTCGTGGGTGTCCATGACGAAGCAGGAAGAGGCGGTCTTGGTGCCCTTCGCAGTTCCGATGACCTTGAGGCCCGCGCGCAGCAGGTCGGCGGTGGCGGAGAGGGCTCCTGAGACCATCGCGTCTGCCTTGCCCAGGCGCACCATCATCGCGCCGAAGAAGAGGGGGTTCTTGACCAGGAAGGCCTTGGCGGACTCCACGTCCGGCACCTCGGCCTGACCGGTCTTCTTGTTGACCTTGCCCTTGCGCTCCTCGAAGTATTCCTTGCCGAAGTCCTCCAGCCAGTCCGATGTGGCCGGGTCTATGATGTCCACTCCGGCGAGGGAGACGCCCTTGTCCTTCGCGACCTTCTCGACGTCCTCTTTCTTGCCGAACAGGGTGACGCTCCGTGCCAGCTTCTCCGCGACGATCTTGGCGGCGGCCTGTACCGTGCGCTCCTCGGTCCCTTCGGGCAGGACGAGCGAGTTCTGGTAATCCTTGGCCTTCTTCTTCATCTCCTCAACAAAGTTCATCTGAAACCTCTTCTATATAAATGTGTAAAATCGTGGCTCCTATCATACACCCATAAGGGCAGTTTTACAAGGGTTTTGTCCGGGAGTGGGGGTGTAAAGCTGCCGCTTTGGCTCCTTAAACTTACTGCTTTAAGATGATAAAGCGAGTGCTTTAAGACGTTAAAGCGGGTGCTTTTACAGGTGAAAGCGGCTGCTTTCATGTCATTTTCCGGCGGCACAAAAAATTTGTCAGGGGCGTGTCCGGGAGGGTTACATAATCTGAAAAAGGTGTTATAATGATTGTTGGCCGGTTTGGAGAGCATGGCTTTCCGGCGGCCATAGCCTTGGTGATGGGGGCATTGGTTATGAAGGGGCTGAATGTGATGATTGGTAATACTGTGGGTAACTCTATATCTAGTAATAATTTACGGGGGGGGGGGCGACCTTATTATGCAAGCTTGAGCGCAGCTCAAGCTTGTTGGCTTCCCGACCGGGAAGCCGGGGGGCAGCCTTTCTCTGCCTCTTAGCGGCGGCCCTGCTGCTGACCTCCTGTCCCGGCAACGGCGGGGCTACCGGCACTTTTGACGATGAGAGCGGGGAAACCTACGCAGGTCCCTCCTCGTCAGGCTCCGGCGGCTCTTCTTCCGCAGGCTTTTCCTTTGACGACTTCATAAACCTCTCCAACTCCGGCAACACGGATGCCTTGGTTGCGATGTTCCGGGATGACAGCGCAAGCTCCGATGGCGGCCCGGAGGGCGGCGAATACGGCATGGACACGCTGGTCATGTCCGCCACCGACATAGGGGTTCCGGCGGGCGGGAAGGTCATGCTTTCCATTTCGGGTGGTGATGCGGACTACGAGGAGGAGACGGAGGTCTCCGACGACGGGATGGTCTATTTCCAGATTCCGCGTCAGCGCGTCGGTTCAAGGATTACCGTGAGCATTGCCGTAAAGCGGGCGGACGGCAGCATCGTCCGCTCGGGCAGTAAGACCATGCTGGTGACCGATGGCTGCCAGTTCAGCGTCACGCTGATCAACGGCAGTCCCGTCGTCCTTCCTGCGAGGCTGAAGTCGGCGAGTTCAATCAATTCCATTCTGACGAGCCTGGGGGCCGGTAGTGGTGGCGCGGCACGGAGCTTCTCTCCCTCGCTTACCCCGCCTCCTGAGGGTACCACGACCTATGAGCTTTCGTCATCCGGCTCGGGAGTCCAGGTCCTTGCCTGGCTGGACGGGGAGACCATCCGCTACTATGCGGACGGCATGGATGCCTGCGGGATAGTCCCGCTGCCGGCGAGCTCAAACAGTATGTTTGCTGGCTGCTCATCCCTGACGAGCATAGATATGAGCGGCTTCGATGCATCCGGCGTGGCGGACATGACAAGTATGTTTAGTGGTTGCGGCAGCCTGACGAGCGTGAACCTGAGCGGCTGGGACACACACTGGGTGTATGACATGAGCTGTATGTTCAGTCATTGTAGCAATCTGAGGAGCGTTGATCTGAGCGGCTGGGACACTTCCCGCGTGAGCAACATGCAAAACATGTTCGCTT